>CAYZRM010000034.1:0-18981 GCA_964480845.1 uncultured Coxiellaceae bacterium
GGAACATTATAAGTGCTAAAAATGAGCCCATCAAAAAAATAATAGATTCCATCCAATCATTCCTTTAAGAGATAAAGAAAATAATATGTTGGGTATATATAATAATCAAGCGTTAAAGAAATACATACTCAATGACGACTATTAAACAACTTGACCAGCTGCCCACCCTGAAGACCAAGCCCACTGAAAATTATAACCACCCAACCAACCACTCACATCCAACACTTCACCAACAAAATACAAACCTTTAACATGGTTAGCTTCCATGGTTTTTGAGGAAACATGATCACAATTTACCCCACCTAAGGTAACCTCTGCTGTACGATAACCTTCTGTACCATTCGGTAGAATCTGCCAAGCATTTAACTGACCTGCTACCAACTCAAGCTCTCTATTTGAAAGAGAATGGATTTTTTTCTCTACTAATTCTTTAGATATTAAGACTTCGACAACACGCTTGGGCAACCATTCTGATAACACCGTATTTAACTGCTTTTGAGCATGCATTTTTTTTGCCTGTATTAAACAGTCTAATACCTCCCTATCTGGCAATAAGTTAATAGTAATTACCTCACCTGGCAGCCAATAAGATGAAATTTGCAAAATGGCAGGACCACTTAACCCACGATGTGTGAATAAAATATCCTCCCTAAAGCTTTTTCTATCGCTACTAACAATCGCTGGCAAACCCACACCAGACAATGCTGCCAATTTCTCTTTATCATGTACGTGTAGCGTTAATGGAACCAAACCTGCCTTAGTTGGCCACACGGGCAAATCAAATTGCTCCGCCACCTTATACCCAAAAGGACTAGCTCCCATGGTAGGAATAGACAATCCACCACTTGCTACCACTAACGAGGCACAAGAAAAACCCCCTCGATTTGTTTTAAGATAAAAACCACCACCATTAGCCTTAACAAGACTGATAACATCAGTATTTAATTGAATATCAACATTAGCACTTGCACACTCTTGCAATAACATATCAACAATGTCTTTTGATTTATGATCACAAAATAATTGACCTAATGTTTTCTCATGAAAAGGAATACGATGTTTTTTAACTAACTCAATAAAATCCCATTGCGTATAACGGCTTAGTGCTGATTTACAAAAATGCGGATTGTGTGAAATGAATTTATCTGGATGAACATGATAGTTTGTAAAGTTACAACGACCACCGCCAGACATTAAGATCTTCTTACCAACCTTATTCGCATGATCTAATATCATTACATTGCGCTGACGCTTACCAGCTTCTATTGCACACATCAAGCCAGCAGCGCCCGCACCTATAATCACAACATCTACTTCTTTTTTCATTGATAACAGCCTTTATACCTTCAATCCTGCGCTAGTCATCAATAAGCGAACAAAAAAGGCAACTATCGCTAATGCTGCTACGCTACTTGCCCAAATGAATACTAACCAGCTAACTCGCTTCCACCACAAACTCTTCATTAATGATACCCTTCATTCGAGTTCACCTTACCTCTAAATACATAATATGCCCAGGCGGTATACATTAAAATGAAAGGGGTAATAAATAGAGCACCAACCAAGGCAAAACCAGCGCTTTGATCAGGAGCAGCCACTGCTCGAAAAGGTACGCCAGGAATAATATCAGGCCATAAGCTCAACCCTAGCCCTAAATAACCCACAAATAGGATAGCCAAGGTTAAAATAAAAGGAAGCACGTGCGGCTGTTGGCGCAAGCTCCTTAACATCAAATAAGCTGCAATAAATGCAACCACAGGCAAAGGTGCTAACCAAATAAGATCTGGCCAGGCATACCAACGCTCTGCAATATAGGCATGTGTTAATGGCGTCCAAATACCAACAGCAACAATGAATACCAGCAACAACCCTAAAAGCGGCTTAGCTAGCTTAATCATTCTTTGCTGCAGACGCGCTTCTGTTTTCATGATTAGCCAACTACAACCCAAAAGACCATATGCAACAACCAAGCCTAGGCCGGTAAACAAACTAAATGGCGTTAACCAATCTAAGCTGCCACCGCTAAACATTAAACCATAAGTCTGCTGCTCAAGCTTGGGGCCATCAATAAAAGCACCTAAAGCCACCCCTTGAAAAAAGGTAGCTATATAAGAACCCCAAATAAATGCTTTATCCCAAAATGGCTTATGATGTTCTGTAGCCTTAAAGCGAAACTCAAATGCCACACCACGCCAAATCAGCCCACACAGCATTAAGATAAGTGGGATATAAAGCGCTGTTAGCATGATAGAATAGGCTTCTGGAAATGCTGCTAGAAAACCTACCCCTCCTAAGACTAACCAAGTTTCATTACCGTCCCATACTGGCGCAACTGTATTCACCATTAAATCACGCTCTTCTTTATCGTGAATAAATGGAAACAGAATGCCTATACCAAGATCAAAACCATCTAAAATAATATACATCATCAGGCCAAAGCCGATAATTAAAAACCAAATCAATGGAAGATCGATACCCATGCTCACTCTCCTCCTAAATGAATCGTTGGATCAACATTATCTGGCGCAGCAGATAGCGGCCTTGCAGGTCTCTGTGAATTATTTCCGTCAAAATGATCATCTGTTTCTTGCGGACCACTGGCAATCAGTCTCAACAAATAGTTAATCCCCGTGCCAAAGACCGCAAAATAAACCAGAATAAAAATAACCAGTGAAATAGACAGGGTGACTGCTGAATGATTAGAAACTGCCTCCGTTGTGCGCATAAGATTATACACTATCCAAGGCTGGCGACCGATCTCAGTGGTGTACCAACCAGCAAGTATTGCAACAATACCAGCAGGCCCCATTAACAATGCATATCTTAAGAAAAATTTGGATTGATATAATCTGTCTCTAAAACGCAAGAATAAACTCATCAGTCCTAAGCCTAGCATTAAAAAGCCCAGTCCCACCATGATACGGAAGGTCCAGAAGATAATCGTTGCATTCGGCCTATCATCTGGCGCAAAGCTTTTTAGCCCGGGAATTTGCCCATTCCAAGTATGCGTTAAGATCAATGAACCTAAATGCGGTACACTCACCTCAAAATAATTCTTCTCCCCCGTCATGCTAGGAATAGCAAATAAGATAAGAGGAACGGCTTCATTGGGTTTATTTTCCCAATGTGCTTCAAGCGCTGCTATTTTAGCTGGCTGATATACTAATGTATTCAAGCCATGTTGATCACCTATCAGTATTTGAATAGGCGCCGTGAAGGTAATCATCCACAATGCCATAGAAAACATTATCTTAACCGCTGGGGTATGATTCTTTTTCAATAAATGCCAAGCGCCTGCAGCACCCACCAGCAATGCAGCTGCTAAGAAAGCAGCCGTGACCATATGTGCCAAACGATAAGGAAAAGAAGGATTAAAGATGATATCCAGCCATGCCACGGGAATTACTTTATGATTGATAATTGAAAAACCCTGTGGTGTTTGCATCCAGCTATTAGAAGCCAAGATCCATGTTGCCGATATTAATGTACCCAGCGCAACCATAATCGTAGCAAACCAGTGCAAACCCGGCCCTACCTTATTCCAACCAAACAACATGACACCCAAAAAACCAGCTTCTAAAAAGAAAGCCGTTAAGACTTCATACATTAACAAAGGCCCAGTCACTGTTCCGGCAAAAGAGGAAAAATTAGCCCAATTAGTACCAAATTGGTAAGCCATCACTAAACCAGACACAACACCCATTGCAAAATTAACAGCAAAAATTTTCACCCAAAAGCGATAAAGGTTACGATATACCACGTCTTTTTTGTATAGCCATAAGCCCTCTAGCACGACCAGATAACTAGCTAATCCGATGGTAATGGCTGGAAAGATAATGTGAAACGAGACAGTGAAACCAAATTGAATTCTTGCAAGATCTAACGCACTAAGACTAAACATGACTTTCTCCTAACCAGACTGGGTCAGAAATACAATTTACCATTTTTACCGTTTAGTATGTCCTAAATTGGCTAGGCAATCATACCATGGGCAATAAACGTTTTATAGCAAACCGTAGTAGAGATGTTATGTAAGCTGCAATACAGCCAGCGTCTCGAAATGACTAGTAAAAGGAAACATATCAAATAGTTGTAAAGATTTGATGGTATAGATCTCTTTCAAAAGGAGATAATCTCGCTGCATCGTTTTAGCATCACAACTTGAATAAAAGAGGTAAGTTGGCCTTAACTGAATCAGCTGTTGTATAATCTGCTGATTCAGTCCTCTTCGTGGCGGATTCACAACAACCGCATCTACTTGAGTTATCTGTTGATTCTGCAAAAATACTCCAACATCCATAGCCAAAAATTCAATATCTTGCTTGGCATTTAATATCTTTGCTTTTTTTGCATACTCAATGGCTGAGGGTGAGATCTCAACACCTAGCACCTGGTCACAATGTTTGCTGGCAAAAAATGAGAAAGCACCAACACCACAGTAAAGATCCAGAATAGAAGTGATAGGTAATTGGCTAAGCTCTTCCTGAAATGCGCGATACAATGCCAACGCCACGTTGGTGTTTGTTTGAAAGAAACTACGAGGGCCTTGAAATAGCGTATAATCATCAAAAGAATGCGCAATACAATCGACCTCAGTTAATACCAGCTCTTCCTCACCCTCCAATATAGCCTGATGTGTAGGTTGAATATTAGCGGTTACAACCTTAACAAGGGGACATTGCTTTATTAATTCCACCACTAACTTTCTTAATCGATCTAATGACTCTTTTGACCTTAGTACAAACCGGATCAACAGTTCATTCATGCTCTCGCTATAAGTAATCAACACATACTTAAGCTCGCCTTTTTTGCTAGCCAAATCATATGGCAGAATCGAATAAGTTTCAATTTGCTGCTTAAGCACTACCAATATATTGTTAATAGCAGAAGCATGCAAAGGACATGCCTCTAACTTCTTAAACTGCATATTTTTATTATAAAAACCAAACTCGGTTTGATTTTCAATCATCGCAACGGCTAGCTTCGCTTTATTACGCGAGCCATCAACACTGGGATGACAAATAACAGCAGGTTTGAAACTTCCCACCTGATCAGGGAATAGATTGGCTAATACTTGCTCTTTAAGCTCAATAGAGGATAGATAATCATGCGGAAGCAAATCACAGGACATGCAATGTTTCTGGTCAAAATATTGGCACTTCATGAATAACCTTTAGCGTATTATTATCATTTTCTGGTCAGGATTAAAACATATCCAGCCAAGGTTGTCATTAGATAGACGCGGCCCTGATGGCAGAAGGGCCACACTCTTTTAGACCTTGTTATTTTCAACCCACTTAGCAAACCGCTCCATGAACTGAGCTAGAAATTTACGTGTATCATCCTTGATCAGTCTGCCTTGCTCATCAAGCAGCTGTGACACACCACCAAGATATGCTTCTGGCTGCTGCATGCAAGGCACATTAACCGCCATCAAGCACTGCCTTAAATGGTGATTTGCACCAAAACCGCCAATAGCTCCAGGAGAAACACTCACTATTGCGCCTGGCTTACCATTCCATACACCCTGGCCATAAGGACGAGAACCGACATCTATTGCATTCTTAAGCACAGCCGGAACGGAGCGATTATACTCGGGTGTAAAAAACAAGATGCCATCTACCGCTTTTACTTGATTCCTAAAATCAACCCAAGCCTTAGGCGCATCCGCCTCAATATCTTCATTGTAGTAAGGCAAACCATCAATCTCAATAAATGCTAAATCTAATGATGCAGGTGCCAATTCCATCATGGCTTTTGCTATCTTTCGGTTAAATGATTCTTTTCGTAAACTGCCGACTATCACACCTATTTTATTCTTCATTTTCTATCCTTATTTTTTGACTGATCTAAAATAGTAGACTTAAATGCTACCTTTTTCATCCATTAATTCGCTATTCTCAATCACGCTCAGCTTACCATTATCTAATCTATACAATCTATCCGCCTGCTTTAATGTACTCTGCCTATGCGCAACCACTATCATTGTTAGTTTAAGCAATCTCAAGTGCTTAAAAATGGCAGCCTGGCTAGCATTATCCAGTGCAGAAGAAGGCTCATCTAATACCAAAAGTTGTGGCTTATTAGCCAATGCCCGTGCTATTAAAATCTTTTGTCGCTGACCTCCAGAAAGCGATTCCCCAGGATTATCTGAAATGTGGGTAAACATTTTCATAGGCATTGCTCGAATACTTTTATCCAAGCCAACTTGCTCTGCTAACAACCATACATCATCAAGTGTCAGCCCGGTATTAGTGGCAATATTAGAAAATATGCTGCCGGGAAACAATCGACTTGTCTGCAAAACCACACCCACTTTTGTGCGATCCAATTTTTGCGTTGCATCCAGGGCAACACCATTAATACTAATCTTTCCTGTATAGTCATTCTCCAACCCCAGCAATATGCGCAAAAGACTCGATTTTCCTGCGCCTGATCGCCCTATTAAACCAATAAACTCGCCTTGATATAACTCAAATGAGACATTCTCTAATATCGGATTGCTATTTATTTTAAAAGTAACATCTTCAACTTGTAGATGAAATTGATCATAGCTATTAGACAAAATAATTGGCATGGGTTGTTTATAATCTAACAATGAAATAGCTTTTAAAGCTGGTAAATGTTGAAGCATGGCACTGATACTAGATGATACTCTATTAATATAAAAAAATAACTGAGTAGTGATTAACAAATAACTAATAATCGCTTGAGCCGGCAGATCTTTTGACAGCACCCAATATAAGCATAGTAGCAACAAAGAGACCGGAGGAGACAAGGCATCTATCAATGCTAAAAAAATGTCAACCCTATTCGATCTTTCTAAATGCAGCCTAGCTTTTAATACCTTATAAATCCATTTTTCTCTCACCTTCCTCTCAATATTAGCTGATCTTATTTTATCAATTTGCCCTAATGATTCTTGCAAATATAAGGTGGAATCAGGATAGCTCTTTAAATATGCACTTATAAATAGAATATTTTTTCTCTGAAAAAATATTTTTATGCATAAATAGCAAACAGAAAATGATAAAAAAATTAAGCCAATAACCACCTGCGTATACAACAAGTACATCATCAAAAAAATGCTGGCAATCAAAAAGGATAGAAATCTGCATTGATTACTCAAAATATTCATAACAGCCGTATCATAACCCATTAAAATTTGGACCCAGCTAGCAGAATTCTGCTTTTTAATCAAAAGCAAATTCATATTTAAAAATTGATACCAACTACTAGGTAGTATCATTAGCCTCGCTTTTGTTATTAACAAAACAAGGGAATGTTCACTTAGATAAGTAATGATAGCTATAGCTGAAATTAGCAATAAACATGCCATATAAAACTGAACTGACATGGTTGAAAGATGAAATACATTACTTAAAGAGTAGGCAGTTAATATATTCAAAAACAGAATCATGCTAGACAGAAACCCAAGCACACAGAAATACTTAACCACACCTCTACCAAAACGAGTAATAAAAAATGACCATAATTCCCTCAAAGAACTAGGCAAATCTCCTACAACAGGCATACATTGCCAAACTCTTATCTCCTGACCATTGAATTTACAACAATTATTAACCATCCTCGTTTCGAAATGACCATTTGGTAATTGCACTAGTAATGGATAGATACTACATGCCAAATCGGCATTACTGGGAATAGGGTAAAATATAATACCTAATTGATCTTGAAAACGCCTTAATGAGTCTGAATTAACTTGATCACTTCTAATAAGATCCCAGTTAATTGATGATCCATAAAAATGGGATATTTTGTTAAGAGATTGAATCAGCGAGCTGCTATTAAATTGAAAAAATTCTAGTATTTCATTAAAAACGCCACCTCCTCTCAACATATCAAATCTTTCCAACCAACGTCATGAATCAATCTTTCATTATCCATATTTACAATACGGCAATGAGAAAAGGCTGACAACCTATGGGCTACGTAAACGATCGTTTTTTTGAGAGAAGAGAGATTATTAATTACCTGATATTGCGTCTGACTATCCAGCGCTGATGTTGCTTCATCCAATATTAAAATAGGTGTATTTTGGTAAACAGCCCTGGCAATATCGATGCGCTGACGTTCACCACCACTAAAATTACCACCACCCTCCTCTACTTCAGCTAATAAACCACGCTCACTAACCAACCCATCTAAACAAGCAATTGAAATAGCCAACTTCAGCAATCTTTCATCATAGACTCGAAAAAGAATGATGTTATCCAATAAAGTGCCTGAAAAAAGTGAAGCCTCTTGCGGAACATAAGCGATTAGCTGGGACAGCTGAGAAGCTGGATAATTATTGATATTATTACCGAACAAATGAACACTACCTATACTAGCGTGATACAATCCAGCCAATAGCCTTGCCAATGTCGACTTACCACAACCCGAACTACCAGCAAGCACTAGCTGCTCGCCACTAGCAATAGAAAGATTCATTCCCCTAAAGATACAATCAACCTGCGGATTATATCCAAAACTGAGTGACTTGATCTCAAATACAAACTGACAATTAAAATTTATTTTTTGGTCATTATTATGCAAAAATCGAGGAGAGATATCATAGTTAATTATATCATTTAATCTACCACGAGAAGCATTAGCCATCTTGCAGCTTTTATATGCTGAAAATATGACAACTATCTTCTCCGAAAAAATTAAACTAGCAGCATAATAGGCCAATAAAATCCCAACAGTCATTTGACCAGCAATAACTAATCGGATACCAAAAAATAAAGAGGTTAAATTGAGTAGCAAATGATATATATATTTGCTTTCATCAAGAACAATCTCTAATTTACTCTTGCGCAGCATAACATCTGATTTTTTACAAAACATAGATTGCCATCTATCAAATGCTTCATTTTCATAGCCAGATGACTTAATTGTTTCAATATTATTAATATTAGTTAATACGCTTGTATAAAACCTGCCATGATCACGAACACCTGCCACCTCTTCGTTAATGATTGCCTTATTAACCAATAATAAAATTGAGAAATAAAACGCCATTACACCCAGAGATATGACTGTCAGTTGTAAATTACAAAATGCCATGAATATCAATATAAAAACAGATAAAATAACATTGATATTGATTGACAATTTCCCATTCAAGCTATTATTTAATAAAATTTCCAGCCTTGATAAGGCTGATATCATATCACCCCTATGCCTGACTGAATAAAAAACCATAGGAAATTTAATCAACCTATCAATAACAGCATTAGCTTTAATAAAAAATAATTTTGAAATAAATTTAAATTCTGTATTTTTTCTAATAATAATCAATACGGCATGCATGAAATTAGCTAGCCCCATTAAAAATATAAATCCAAATAACCAGCTATATATTTGGCGAGAAATGATATGATCAATTAAAATCCTAGACAGAAACGAATTACTCAATATAATGATCGCTAAACACGCCACTGTCAGATACAAATACAATAATTCTTTATTAAATCCTGAAAATAGCGTCTTAACGACATCATCCCTATCTTTCAAAATTGGAATACAGGATAAAGATGTAGGATAAATATCAAGGACTACTCCAGTATAACATTTATCAAAATTAGCTCTCCCAAGTTGTAAACAACCCATTTCTGGGTCATACACTTTCAACTTATCGCCTATAATCTGCAAAACAACATAATGATTAAAATTCCAATATGCAATGACAGGCCTAGAGAGTCGCTTTATATCATCCCACTCCATACGATAAGCGTCAGCTTGAAAGTGATATCCTCTTGCTACATTCAGCAAGGTTTTTGCGCTGCAGCCATCACGAGATATACCGCATTTATCCCGTAATGACTCTATTGACACAGGATAATTATAATATGCAAACACCATGGCTAAAGAAGCAACACCACACTCTGTCGCTGAATACTGCATAATAAGCGGTACAGATTTATTTTGACGTGATAAGCTCCAGGGGATTAATGACTTTAATGAAGATATTTGCACTAACAACCTCGCCCGCCTTGATAACTTGATATTGATAGCTAGTAGAATCCAGATCCACCTTGACTAATATGGGTGCACCTGTAGCAAATAGGTCATCTACTAACTCACTATTATTTAAATAAATATTAGCTATTTTCTTTGAAATAGGATAATTTGAAACATAAGACACAACCCCATTTACCGCATCTTTACTTGATAACTGATCATTTACTTTTACCTTGACTTTATTACCCACCTTAATACCTATACCTTGCCTATAATTAATAAATACCAACACTTGATAATGATCAGCATTTGTATCTATTATTTTATTTCGCTTATATGAATAAATATCTCTTTCTTGATGAGCGGTTAAATACTCCTTTTCAGTTTCTAATAAATCATCTAATGTCACTAAATGCTGCTGGTATAAAGTGTATTTTTTATTGAGTAAATATTTCAGCTGGCTAAGTGTTTGCTGTTTTTTTTCTAATAAATCTGCCAATATTGATTCTGACTTATTAACTTCTTTCTCAAAAAAAACCACACCATTAGCAGCAACCGAAATACTTATATAGGCACATGAAGCCCAAATAAATATGCCTATTAACGTAAATAACACACCTAATAACCACCACCATTTTGCTACTGGTATAATTAACAGAGAATAATACAGATTATCTTTTGAATTGAGATGGTTAATGGCTTCTTCTCTATACAAGCCATCACTTTTTGACAGAAACATGCCTACTTTCCAACCAATCCTCCCAAGACTGAAAATCAGTATCTTTATAGTTTTCTCCACTCAACTTTTTTAATATTTCATATGCAAGATAGTGCACATTGGGTTGACGCTGTCTTAGCTCACCATATAAATCAGCACCGAAATATTGAACCATTTTATCACGGCATTTAACATGCTCTGATAAACCCAGCAAGACTAACAACCCTTTATTTCTATCTGTCGTTAGTGGGAATTGTAAAATTTTTCTAAACGGCTCCACAGACAAATGAATATCTTTATTTTCAATCAAAATGAAACCTATCACTCGCAACGCATTATTTCTAACCAAAGCACTTTCATCATACATACTTGGTAATAATGCCAAAATTACCTCCCTAGCATCTTTTAAATGGGCGAGTAAAAAGATTGAATTTGCACGCTTGTATTCATCTTTATCCTCCTTTATCACCCTAATTAATTCCCTTTTATTCTTGCTAACAGATTTAGAAAATACAGATAAGTAATATTTAAAATTTGGCATATCAAATCCAAACAAACAGTGATTAGCTGGACATACCTGATAAAATGGGAATCGACCATGCTTCCTAAAATAAGCATAACCTAGCGCTTCATAATCCCCCCACAATTTAATCAAGTTATCTGGGTCAGGAATAGACTGATTCCCATGATGATTTAATGTTGGCAATAGATGGGAGGACACCAGATCAACTGTTAAATATACCGAACTATCATCTGGATATAAAATAGGTGATAAATGCACATCCAGCAGATGATAATTCCTTTTTATCTCATGGATTAAATACTTACTTGTCTTCAATACCAACTTATCTTTTAATTGATCGCTTACAAATACATGTTCTTTAATTAACCAAGCCAACTGGCTAGCACGCCATCGATATGAATTTTTTATTTTATTTTCAGTAGCCATATCACACCCATGAACATCTATCACCACTGGATAATGGTTAATTTTATAAATAAAAATCATAAAAAATAGACATAAAATAAATAATATAAAAATGAATATTTTATTTACTTTAGTTATCATGGTAAAAAATCTGATAGCGACAACTGACTAGAAAAAGCCTTTTCACCAACTTCATCTAATAAGAAATTTACAAATGACTGCAGCATTTTAATATCAGGGTTAACCTCCTCCACCCAAAGAAATTGACCTTGCTCATTCACTTCTAGGAAATAATAATCCCCACTCACGGTTACAATAAAATCAAAACACCCAAAAACAATATTAAATTCCCTCATTAATTCTTTGCATTTTTTATCAACTATCCAGGGTAAATCAACCTCTTCTAATCTTAATTCTTTAGTAGGTGCTGATCGCCAGTCTAGCTTGGCTAAATCATGCTCTTGAGAGTAAATTTTAACTGCCTTGTATTTATCGCCAAAATAAGTAACCCGCAATTCATAATCTTTTTCAATTTTTTCCTGATAAATACCAGGAACACTCTGCAACAAAAAATTCCCCGGTAAATCATGCAAATCAATTGCGCTTGTATAAGCCATATTAATCTGATTACCTGTTATCCAACTTAACGGATATAAGGGCTTATAAACGACAGATGGACTAGATGCGATGAAATTTTCAATTAAAACAGGATCATTGGACACGATTGTTTTCGGTATTTTCATACCAACTCGTTCTGCAATCTTAAGCTGTAATAGCTTTACGCTAACCCTAGCCGCCGCATTAGGACAATTAATCCAAAAGGCATCAGGCAAAATAAATTGCCAAAAAGTCTTAAAAAACATGGCATTTTCTTTTTTAGCATTCTCAACATCATCAGGATGCAAGCCATCTAATAATTTTGGATGAGCAGGACGACGATACCAGACAGCATCATAGTCCTGCTTCAAGTATTCACCGGACAAATCAGAAAGCCAAACAGATCGCTTATCTTCCAGGCATAACGTATGTGCTTGACCTTGAGGAATATTGGCTGTATGCCAAAGAGTAGCCTCATGCCCAAGACTATCCATTGCCTGCTTAACAATACTAGCATGCGTATCATCTACTGTTGTCGCGATTAATAACTTCATTTTTTCATCCGTTACATATCAATATTAAGATCCGCATTCACATCAGTACCGCCATGAGGGCTATAAGTAGCATTAGCTGTTGCAACTGATGTACCACCAGCAGATACCTCCTCTAACTCTTCAGTAGTTAATTTCCTTGAAAGCTGATACGGCAATATTCTTTCTTCATTCATCATAAACTCCTTAATTAATTTTATTTTTGGTTAAAACAAGGTGTATTTTAGAGAGGATTAAAAAAGCAGCAATATGGGAAAAATACAGTAGAAAGGATTAAGTAAGGCAAATAAATTGAGAGGTAAGGGCAATGTAAATAGCATGTGCTGAGTTTTTAGCACCCAGCTTCTTCTTGATATTACCCATATACGCTTGTACTGTTCTTGGCTCAAGCCCTGTCATACGGGCAATTTCTTTTGCTGTTAAACCAACAGCTGTATGGCTGATAATTTCAACCTCTCTTGAACTTAATTTTTGCATAGAAATCCTTACGATTAAAAAATTGGAAGCAGATATGAAATAAAAAGAAGGGAATAGAAGAAGAGAGGAGAGAGTGCCGTCAATATACACTCTCTTTAGAAAATATTAAAGTAGACTTTATCGCAGTTTTGGTGCTGTAGGTGGATAAAGAATTTTTTCGTGCTCAGCTCTTGCCTGATTTATATTCATTTCTTCTAATTTACTCATTGAAAAATCATTTTTCTGCAAGTGGCGAAATAGCTCAACTATCCATGGTCCACAATTATAGTTATCATTTTGATATTTCTCTGTAGAAACAGTAATATTAGCATTTTTACCTAATACATCTTCGATTACTGTCGCCATTTTTTCAGGCATCTTAGACCCTAAAGGATCAAGATAATTAACTTGGACTGGCTCAGAAACTTTATCAGAAAATTTAATCGTGCATAAAGCCCAATGATTAACACCCAGGTTAATAGGGAGTGCAACAATCTCTTTATTATAATATTCTTTATCATTTTGATCGTGCCTAAGATTGAGCATTGATTGTAGATTCTGTTTTAATGCGTCCATACCTTTGACATCACCCTTATCTGACAAACCTGCTGCTTGCCCTGCTGGAATAGGGATATTTGAGACCATCATAGGAAAAGAAATAGCGGTGTTCTTCTTATCAGCACAATAGTGCTTCATCAAGCTATTCACTTCATCATCCGTATAGTATTTTTCACTATTAGACTGATCTGCTGATATTTTTTTTACATCTGCAGAGGTAGGATCTAATGGTTTATCTTTTTCTTGCACAACAGGTGCTGATTGATTATCAGCTTTAGACTGATTGATAGCCGCATTATTTAATCCGACAATATTAAACTTAATACCCACCAACTGATCTTTTAAAACCTTGGCAGCCTCAGCAAAGATCTGCCTTACTTTTTGATTTTTAGGCTGCACTTCCATATCTGCACCTGGGTTTGCTTGCAAATATGCTTGCATCATGGCAATTGCTACCTCAATAGTGACATCATGAGAAGAAATTTTCTCTTTTTGTATATCAAAGCTGCCCAGCATTTTTTTATCTGCACTATTAATAACTTCCATTTTAATGATGGAATCTGGCTCTGCATTTTGCACCTTAGATTCATCAAATTTCAGCTCACAATGATATCCAGCTACTTTGATTTCTTTTTTGATGTTTTTTATGCCAGCAATTAAATTTGTTTCATTACTAGCGTGACTAGACGCTACTGAAGAAGCCGGTGTTGTCGCAGACATTACTCGCGCAGAACTGGAAGGAGTGCTCTGTTGACCGGCAGATACAGCAGGAGCTATCTCACCTTGACCATATTGAGCACTATAAGCCTTAAGAATGTCCCCAACAAGAGAATCCTTGTGCTGCTTACCTAAGATATAAGGAAATGCTGAACCTTTCATACCAACCAATAAAGCATTTTCATCTTTTATGAAAGCACCTATTGCTTCCCTAAATGAGTCAGCATCTTGTGTTGCACTAAACATATCCAGTAGCACTTTATCTGCCGAAGCATCAGCTCCTGCATTTGACTTTTCTAGAAATGAATCTAATTGGCTAGCAACTGCCTCAGTGACCACAAGGCCAATTCTTTTCTCAGGATTTTCCTTTCTATACCCAGCAATGCCAGATAAAAAGGCATTTATTTGATCCTCACTATAAGAATCATTCTCATCAAGAGACGAACCCAAAGAACCAAGATCCACATTTAAGAATTTAATGCTAGACATGATACATTTCCAACTTAATTTAGTTATAGTTTATTCTAAACGCTATACCTTAGTATAACCTGAAGAGAATCCAAATTTTAAACATATATTAACCACCTAACTCATTGATAGATAGTAAAAAGGCAATAAAATGATCCCTAGCACTCCAGAACAATCCGAATTAGGCAAAAAATCTGCCTACGAAACTGCCTATAATCCCCAACTACTCTTTCCTCTACCCCGCGAGCCTAAAAGAATAGAAATTGGCCTAAAGGACAAACCTATCCCCTTTTTTGGCTTTGACCAATGGAATCACTACGAAGTATCCTGGCTAAATGAAAAAGGCAAACCCATAGCAGCACTCGCTGAAATTAGCTACGACTGCCAAACACCTTTTATTATTGAATCCAAATCAATGAAGCTCTACTTTAATTCATTTAACCAAACTAAGATTAAGGATGTGGCCACACTAGAAAATATCATCCGCGCCGATTTAACCAACTGTCTTCAGGGAGAAGCGACAGTCAGCATCACACCATTATGCCAAGCTAAAGAAATTCACTTATTACCCCATTTCTCTGGCATCTGCTTAGATGAACAAGATATTGATTGCACCACCTATACCGTGACGCCCAGCCTCTTAACAACCACCGACGCGATTGTCGAAGAAACGCTACACTCTAATTTATTAAAATCAAACTGCTTGGTAACTTACCAACCAGATTGGGGCAGCGTGCAAATTCATTATAAAGGCAAGCAAATTAACCATGCCAACCTCCTACGCTACCTTGTTTCATTTAGAAACCACAATGAATTCCATGAACAGTGTATAGAGCGAATATTTGTCGACATCATGCAATACTGCCAACCAGAAGAGCTAACTGTTTATGGCCGATATACACGCCGTGGCGGCTTAGATATCAACCCTTATCGCTCCTCTGTAAAGCAAACACCTAACTTTATTCAGCCTCGGTTAATCAGGCAATAAAAAAGCAAGGCCCCTGCGATATACAGGGGCCTTCTTTTAGTCAGCGATGGAACCTACACTATACTGAAACACTCGCAAACGAAAAACTGGCAGCTCAGCAAATAAATGTTCAAAAATTTCCGCCTGGGTATGCTCGTAATTTCTTGAATCGGTTTGCCGAGTAAAGCAACAAATTTCCAAAGGCAATCCTGTTGCTGTTGCTTGTAATTGCCTTACTAAAATGGTCATATCTGGGTGTACATTCGCCTGCTGTCTAAGATAAGCTTCGACATAATAACGAAACAAACCTAAGTTAGTCATTTGCTGCTTAGTAGCAGACAATGCTTGGACTTTTTCTTTGATTAAATCTATTTTTTCAAAATATGGTTCATTATCAGCATCAACAATTTGAATGCTATTTAAATCAATATTAATGGCTCGCTTGATACGACGACCACCCGCCTCCTGCATACCGCGCCAATTCTTAATACCGGATGTTAATAATGCATAACTGGGAATAGTCACAATCGTCTTATCAGAGTTTTGCACTTTAATTGTATTCAATGAAATCTCTAATACGGTACCATCCGCGCCAAAACTGGTCATCTCTATCCAGTCACCAATTCTAACCATATCATAAGCAGCCAATTGCACACTGGCGACAAAACCCAGAATGGAATCTTTAAAAATTAACAAAATAACTGCTGTTGCTGCACCAATACCCGTTAGAAAATACATGGGTGATTGTTCAAATAAAACAGAAACACATAAAATACCGGTGATAATAAAAAGAAATATTTTAACAACTTGTAAGTAACTCTTAATTGGGCGCTGCTTCGCAATCGACTTCCGCTCATAACTTTCATTTACGCAATTAAGCAACGCGGATAACGTCAGCGCAACATTAATCATGATATAGATTAATGCTAAGCTGCGGACAAGATCTGCTAAGTGCAACTGAAAGTGTGGATATTCAAAATTAAATAAATACGCAAATTCATACAAAATAAATGCAGGAATTAAATAGGCAACTTGATTAAACACATGGTGCTTATATAAAAGGCTAGTAATACCAGAATTTCGCTTTCCCAAGGTTTTTTTAAAGATGCGAATAAAAATATGTTTCGCCAAGTAATGACTAAACATGGTGACAATAAACGCGCCTACCAGCACCAAACCAACGACTAAAACCATATTTCCATAAGCACCTAACTGACCGGTATCAACTGTCGACATTTTCATATCTCTCTTCAAACAAAATGATCATTTAATACGCTATTCTATTTGACGTCCTCCCCGCCCTAAAGGGCAAGGATTCCTACGGCGGTTAATCTGCTTTCGCAGATTAACTCGCTTCAGTGGGTTCCTGCTGCTGACGACCTAACTGCATCGTTCACTTCACAGGCTAGCTGGGCGCGTCCCGCCCTTAGTATATTGATGGCGCCAACTAAATCGGCATTTTCTTTATAGCCACAGACAATGCATGCAAAATCTGCTTGCGTCTTACGATTATCTCGGCTGATCTGACCGCATTCAGGACAGGTTTGGCTGGTATGATGTGGTGGCACGGCCACCAAATAGCCTCCTCGCCATCCTAATTTGTAATCCAACTGTCGCCTAAATTCACTCCATCCTTGATCTAGGATGCTCTTATTTAAGCCCGATTTTTGTCGTACCTGCTTACCTGGATTCATCACATCGCCTTTGGCTGACCTAGACATATTACTCACTTGCAAATCTTCAATATAGACCAACGCGTGGTTTTTGCTGAGGGTCGTTGTGAATTGATGCAAATAGTCTTTCCGCGCATTCGCGATATGATGATGTAACCTCGATACTTCAGCTTTCGCTTTCAGCCAATTCTGGCTATGTTTTACTTTATGGCTCAGTCGTTGCTGCGCTTTCTTTAATCTTTTTGCCTGTCGTTTGAATGCATTTAATGGCTCAACGTAGTCGCCATTACTTAACGTAGCAAATCGAACAATCCCTAAATCAATGCCCACTTCACTACCTGTGGGCTGTGGTTGTTCTATCACTCTCTCCGTTTGAATGGATACAAACCATTTGCCACACTTTAAGCTTACTGTCATATTTTTTAATACGCCAGTTACTAATTGACTCCGGCGGTAACGCATCCAGCCTATTTTAGGCAAATAGACTCGGCGATTCGCCTCTTCTAATTTAAACCCTTGTGGGAAGCGTATGCTATCTTTCATCCCACGTTTTTTGAACTTAGGGAAATGCGCTCGCTTTTGAAAAAAATGCCGAAAAGAGGCTTCTAAATCTTTGAGTGATTGCTGCAAAACTTGACTGTGACACTCACTGAGAAAAATATGCTCTTTTTTCCAACCAGGTAACTGATTTGCTATTTTCGTATAGCCAAATTTAAATGTATTATCTGCTTCATATTGCGCATTTTGCCAGGCTAACGCCTTATTAAATACAAAACGTGCACAACCACAGAATTGCTTCATTAATCGCTTCTGTTCTCCATTGGGCATCAATTCAAATTTAAACGCTTTACGTATTTCCATGGCGCTAATATACTTTGGCCTATGAAAAAATCAACCACTATCAGCGCTGGAAGACACTGTGTTTTTAACATGCATGCACATTTGGTCTTTGTTACAAAATACCGTAAAAAAGTATTTACGAAAAACATGATGGATACACTCCAAACCATTTTTTCTAGCGTATGTACTGATTTTGAAGCTGAGCTTGTTGAATTTGAAGGTGAATGCGACCATGTCCATTTACTCGTGACTTATCCACCCAAATTAGCCTTATCTAAATTAGTCAATTCCCTGAAAGGTGTTTCTAGCCGCATGCTTAGAAGGCAATTCAACGGTATTCAACAACACTATTGGAAGGGCGTGCTTTGGTCACCGAGCTACCTTGCTAGCAGTTGTGGCGGTGCGCCTATTGATATACTCAAGCAATACATTCGTGAACAGCAAGCACCTGATTAACGTCAACAGCAGCTCGCTTCACTCGAAGGAGTGCCTTATATCCTCGCCATGAATGGCGGGGTTTTACGGCACGTTGGATAAAA
>CAYZRM010000035.1:0-18676 GCA_964480845.1 uncultured Coxiellaceae bacterium
GGTGAATCATTACGTTTGAGTCATTGTAACAGAATAAGATTACCCATGATAAGTTCCTCTTATCTAATGTTAAATATAATCACATTTGCCCATTGCATTCCATCATAACAACATTAAAATACTTTATTACAGATATATAACGCTATTTAAAGGACAGCCAATGGCGCGCACAGGGATCACGAAAAACGAAGTGTTTGAAGCCGCTCAACACATCATCGGGCGTGGTTTAGTCCCCACCAATGAAATGATACGTAACTATTTAGGTACTGGTAGCAATTCAACAATTGCCGCTTACTTTAGAGAGTGGAAGGCTCTACAAAAGCAGGCCACGCAATATGAACGCAATAAGCTGCCTGCCGAAGTCATTGGCTTGCTCAATGGGGTTTGGGAGCGCCTTTACACTATCGCCCAGGAAGAAGGTGAGGCGATGAAGGCAACCGCCAATCAACAGCTAGCGGAGCTAACAGCAGAGTTGGATGCACTCAAAACAAGCTATCAACAGCAAGTAGACGTGAATGATCAGCTCAATCACAAAGTGGATGCGCTGCAAGCGCGTGTGGGGCAGCAAGCTCAAGCCATTGATACCCAAATCAGACATCAGGAAATTAGCCAACAACAGCTCCATGATAAAAATCAGCTGATTGCCGAACTCAAACAAATCAACCAGCGCTTACAGGCTAATTTGGAACATTTTCATGAAAGTGCAAGGGTGCAGCGCCAAGAAGAGCAAGCTCAGCATGCCGCTCAATTGCAGGCCGAGCGGCACATGAGAAAAGCAACCGAACAGCAGCTACATAAGCTACAAGCAGATTACCAACAGTTGGCATATCAACATCAGGAAGCTACTAACCAGATAAGTGAGCTACATCAAGCGTTGGGGGCCAAACAAACTGAATGGCAAAATTTATCGAATGCCCATGAGCAGCTCAAGCAAGCTCACCAACAAGGCGAAATTAATCATCAGCATTTACAGGCCCAACATCAAACTATAGAGAAGAAATGCTTAGAAGCGACACAACAGATAGCTGCGCTTGATAAAGATATCGCCATTTTAAAACACGAGCTAACCTCACTGCAAAACGAAAGAGCGGCTTTAAAAGAACTGAATCAACAATTGGCGCATGAAAAGTTTGAGATCCTCCAAGAGAAATCCCAGTTGGCAGGTATTAACCAGCAATTGCAGAGCATGATAGAGAAGATGAATGCCTAACTATCAATCTATTATCAACTGTTGAAGATCAAAATCTATAATTAGGTAATGAACTAAATGATCAAGCTAATATTAAGTAAAGAAGCAATTTTTTTACCTGCCGAGGTAAAGGATATTTTTTGGGGATTTGTTAGAGGTGACATACCTGTAATGGATTTTGAAAAATGGGTTTACTCTAATGAAAATGATTTACTGCGACAGATTCTTAGCGATGATTCTTATACAAAACTTGCTATGCTTGATTATAATGATGAAAATGAACTTAATATCTTAGCAGGTTCTCTTTATGATTTTTTAGTTCAGTTTTATGAAAAATGTTTATGTTCTACTTTTTCTAATAACACTGTAATTTACCCTTTTACTGGTGGAATCGAAGAGGTAGCGCTTCAAAATAAGATTGAATTGTTAAAGGTAATTGCCAAGTTTGAAAATTTTTCTGGCGATCATCCAATTCATCAAAGCCGATGGTATTATCCGGCAGAATTGTGCTGCTGTATAGAATGTAAGACACAGTGGCTAGTTATTTTTGATGAAGGCGACTCAGATTACTATTTGATTAGACTAAATAAAGAAGAGGCTTCACTTATCGCGACGTTTCCCATTTGGCCCAATAAATATTGGCCGCTTCACTTAGGAAATTGGAAAGATTTTTTCCAAATAGAATTTCAGAGATGGGATAGCCGATATATTGAAATGCAAATTGTGAGCGATACTGAAAATTTTTTATCGAATTATCATTTGAATCATCTGAAAATTTCTAAAGATGGTAAATTAAAGCCACGCTATTAGTAAATATGGCAGGGCCTCTCAACTTATGACCCTATTATAAGAATAGAGGAAACAATGACACTACTTACATCATATCAAATTCCTGCATTAAGTAATTATCAAGATTTTGAAAATCTTTGTGTAGATCTTTTTAGTATCTTCGCTCGATCTATCTAAGATGGTATAGCCACTACGACCTCAGAGATCACCAGCTGATTTAAAGCATTTATCCCACCCTCTAGCCGTACCGGAACAGTTCAAGCTATAAGCAAGATCTCCATTTTCAGTATAAGTCTTACTAACTGAGGCGCATCCAGCCAGTAATAAACAGAAAACTAAAGAAACCACATTAACATGTTACGCGGATACTAACCGAACATTTTTTGCATCATATCTGTAATTGCTTATAGTTCCATCTTTTATCTTCTCAACAACCTCATCAATGATAAACAAAGGCACTAAAAACCACTCTCTTGGTATTACTGGCTTGCCAAAACTATCATTAATTTGAATTTCCAGTTTCACAGGTTCAAAAAATCGGTGGAGGATATTTTCGAGTTTTGTTCGGCTTATATTATATAATTTGTAAGTTGCTACAATTTCAACATCTGCCATCAAGTAGGTTGGGTCTTGTTTGGCGTTTACTATACGTGTTTTGACATTGCCGCCAGTTACACCGATTTTATGGATTAAATTACGATTTTCAGAAATAGTTGGATGTTCTGATTTACTTCGCAGAACATAGATCGTTCCACTGGCTATGTCTTCATCTGCTGCAATACTCTCAAATAGTGGGCCAGCAGAAAGTGAAATAATTCTTCTACTAGTGTCATCTATATAAAGAGCTTTTTGCATGGATCTAAGAAGCAAGTCACTCTCTGTCCGATTATCAAAAATAACACGAAGCCTATAGTCATTTTTATCGAAACCGTAAACTCGTTCTTTGCTAATATCAGCGATATAGGCTTTTTGCCCATTTAGAACAAACCAATCTCCCTTATTGATTTCTGCCATTATAGATTGGCCTTTTTGATTTTTGAGTAACAAGGCTTCGAGTAAACCATTTTTTAAATGGTTTTGGACTTGGTTGAACAATGGATCGAATTTATCAAAATCAATGCAAGGCGTGCGTGTAGCGATTTCTTCGGCGGCTTTAATTTCTGATCGTGGTTTAACATGTTTCAGGAAAGTTACATCATTTTCTTTAGGCGTTTGGACGCCCAATTCCGCCAGCAGTTCTCTATCACTTTTATATTCTTTTGTAGGTTCCGAAATACAATGTGTGGCGGTAAGCAAGTTTTGATAATCTAATTCTGCCACCAAATTTCTACATTCTTCCATCGAACGAATACGGTCGAGACGTGTCGCGTATAAGCGCTCAAAAATATCTTTGTCTTCTCCGTGTTGCGGATGGTAACCATGTTCTTCTACGAAACGTTGTATTTCTTCAAAGCCCGCGATAATACGATCTTCTTTTGGCGAATGAGCTGCTTCTTTAATAGGTGCAATTTCCACTCCCAATTCGTCAAGCAGCTCCTTGTTGGATTTATTTTGTTTTCCGTCTGCCATTATTTGCCTCCTCTACTTTCTTCGGCTACTTTGCGCGCTAGGAACGCGACGCCTTCAGCCATGCGTTTTTCCCACGGATCGGCGGAAGTGAGTTCAGGCAATCGCCCGCGCTCCTTTTTAAATTTAATAGCGCGATCAACTAAATCTCTTGCTTCTTCTTCAGTTAAATTCACTTTCTTTGCAGCAATAACGGCGGCGACCTGCTTTAAACTTTCCTCACTCATCGATTTAGCCAATATTGCATAAGCTTCACTAAAAGGGTTGATGCGATCAATCAAATCAATATCCAGTTCGCGCACATCCATTGCAAACTTTCTAACACCATCGACAAAAGCGGTATTCCCGCCACGCTCAGCATTATTACCTTGATTAACAACTTCCTTTGCCTTTTGTGTAAGGTTCAGTGCGGCAATTGCGTGTTGACGAATGGCTTCTTGGTCTTCGTCATCCAGTTCAGGGTATTTGTCCTTAACAATTTTTCCCATACGTACCTGTGTTAATTCTTCGGGAATCATTTCTTCGTCAAATAGACCACGCTCTAAAGCGGTTTTGTCTTGTACAAAAGCAGTAATGACCTCGTTTAAATCTTCCTGACAGATACGTTGTGCATCTTTGCTCTTGGGTTCGGCGAGTCCTTTAATCTCAATTTGAAATTGCCCTGTCGATTCGTTGAAACCAACATTGTTGCCGTCTGTATTATAACCATTCTCGCCATAGTCAAAGCCTTCAATTGGACCGCTTTTGCTATTCTTAGGTGTGAAGTTGAATTTTGGTGTAAGCACTTGCTCCATGAGTAGACTAGCTGCAATGGCCT
This sequence comes from uncultured Coxiellaceae bacterium, assembly GCA_964480845.1. GTDB lineage: Bacteria > Pseudomonadota > Gammaproteobacteria > DSM-16500 > DSM-16500 > Aquicella. Next base: position 4,362 of record CAYZRM010000035.1, read on the forward strand.
TTAAGGTATCGTTTACGGCGTCGACGACGGCTTCTTCTGATGCATCTGGCTCAGCAATCAGGTTGGTAAAGCTCGCATGTGTTTTGCCCTCGGCATCACGGGTGGCGCGGCCAATGATCTGAATAATTTCAGTGAGGCTAGAACGGTAGCCGACAGTCAAAGCATGTTCACACCATACCCAGTCAAAGCCTTCTTTAGCCATTCCAAGCGCGATAATTATGTCAACATAATCGCGGTTATGTTTAGCTTCCGGTAGTTTGAGTGCAGCGGATACTTTATCGCGTTTTCTGGCATCATCATCCACCAAATCGGCGATTTTAATCACCCTCCCATTAGTCGCTTTTACCAAATGGAACCCTGTATTCTCATCTGTGCCACACCACTCACCTAGTTCTTCGATAATATGTTCGACTTCCTTGATTTTATCTTTGGTACTTTCACGAGAATTGACATTGGGAATATGGATAATGGTTTTTTCATTCGGGTCTAATACATTCAGAATGTCATCGGCATATGAGCCTGAATAGAAGTAATAGCCTATATCCAATCTTTTAAGGTAGTTATAACCGTTAAGCTGCTCATAATAGGTGTAGGTGACGGTATCGAAATTTTCTTCATCCTGTGGTGACAAAACAGCTTCAGCATCGCCCCTGAAATACGAACCTGTCATGGCAACGATATGCACTTTGTTACGGGCAATAAACTGCCCCAGATGTGCGCCCAGTTTATTATCGGGATTGGCACTGACATGGTGAAACTCATCAACGGCAATCAAACAATCATCAAAGGTGGGGATGCCGAATTTATCGACTGCAAATCTGAATGTTGCATGGGTACATACCAAAATGCGATCATCACTATCCATAAAGGATTTAACGGAATTTACTTTGCCACCGTCCTCTCCAGGGGCATTGCATAAATTCCATTTAGGGGATACTTCCCAATCCCAATAAAAACCGCATTGACTTAACGGTTCATTATTGAAGCTTGCACCAATAGATTTTTCAGGTACAACAATAATCGCTTTTTTAACGTTTTGATTGTGAAGTTTATCCAGCGTAATAAACATTAATGCACGGCTTTTACCAGAGGCAGGCGGTGATTTAATCAGTAAATACTGCTCGCCACGTTTTTCAAAAGCTCGTGCCTGCATGACACGCATACCCAGCTCATTGGATTTTGTCGAGCTACCGTTGCAGGCGTATGTCACCGAAACTGAGGGGATGGATTTAATGTCAGTCATGTTGTCCTCTTGTGTTTGTTAAAGCATCGTAAGTGCAGACGCGCTGTTATTAGAATTATATGTAATAGGAATTTTGCAAACTCATAGCCACGTATACTAAGTATTTTTTCAAGATAACACTTATCGATATTCATAGGGCTACTCATACTGACCATTTTTTATTAGTCATATTGACATATAGGTCAAAGAGCTTTTCCAGTCGTTCGGTATCATTTTTAAATCGGCGGCCAATGTAAATGCGTTCAAGTACTTCATCATTTCGATCATGGGCATGACGGAGGTTTTCAGGCATTTTTTCAGGCTCGTAGAGATCAGCAATGGTGGCGGGGAAATGTGCTTCACGAGCAAGAAGAATATCTTCCGCACAACGGGTTAAATCTTCTTTGTTTTTTTCGGTAAGTTTGGGGACTGGGAAGGTATTCCAGCCAATGGTATTAGAATACCTAAAATCTGTTTTAAGCTTCCCACAAACAGTTGAAATCCACATGATATGTAAGCGTGACGCAATTAATGCCATATTCCAAAGTGGCGCATCATACAGTGCAAAAAGCAAATCACTGACAATTGCATCATGATTTAAGAGGTCAACAGGAATATATGGTCTCCTCTCTGATGAGACCTTCGCTACACCTAAAGAGTGATTTTCAGCGGTACCGGCGATTTGAACAAACCGATGCGGCTTTTGGCCAAAACTCTTGGTTGATGCTGCACCACTTTTACTGCGAAATTCCCTAACGTTATCCATTACTCTTGTTAGATACGGATGGCTATCTGCAAAATCTTTGTCCCTATCTTCTATCCAGATGCACCAACGTGGCTTTCCTTGTATCATTTGCTCCGATCCTAGGTATGGACGAACAAATTTAGCTATTTCCGGATATTCTTTTAGTATTTTATTTCTTTCATTTCCATTCAAAATAAAACTGCCACCGTCTCTTGGCATATTGCCAAAAAGCATGGGGGATACGCATGATATTGGGCTTCTTTCTTGCTTTACTTCAACATTACCTCCAGACACGAGATACGCATTGATATTTTCCGTTTTCTTTTCAATAGTTTCATAATTATCGCCTATCGAAAATAGTCTACAAATTTTACCTGGGTTCGTGGAAATACCAATTATCGCAACTGTAACACCAGCGTTATGGGTTGCTAAATTTGTCCACTTAAAAGAGGTATGGGCAAAATTGATTTTATTCCCCGTATCAAAAATAAGCGGCCATAGTATAGGTACTTGCTGTCCTTGACAGATTGAATTAGTAGCTACAAAAGCTGAAGAAGAATGAGTGTGACTGCTACACCCCATGCCGGGATTCGCTTCTAATTACTACATAAGAAAAAAGTCAACTAATTTTTAACGCCTATCTATTGCTGGCCATTATTTTTAGCCGATTCTAACTTCCTATTCTTGAGATAATTGTAAAATGATGGCCGACTTATACATCTCAATCATTCTAGTAATTTGGCGATTGTCTAATAATAGTGGTCTGCCGTCCATTGATCTAGCCCCGCTTTAGTAGACACGTAATTTTGATAAACTACGAGTCAACGAAAGAGGTGTTAGATGAGTCCGATTAGATCGATATTTTTATACATAAGATTTTTTATTTATCACCAAAATGTAACAATCTTAATCCATTAAAAACAACTAATAAACTTGCACCCATATCAGCAAATACTGCCATCCACAGTGTTGCAAATCCAAATAGGGCTAAAACAAAAAATATTGCTTTAATTCCTATAGATAAACTTATATTTTCAACCAGCTTACGCCAGGTACGACGACTAAGTGCAATAAAAAAAGGTAGCTTGGTAAGATTATCTTCCATCAATGCAACATCTGCAGTTTCAAGTGCAATATCTGTTCCTGCATGGCCCATAGCAAAGCCAATGGATGCTTTCGCAAGAGCAGGGGCATCATTAATTCCATCACCCACCATACCCACTACACCATATTTTTTTAAAAGTATGTCGATAGCAGATAATTTGTCTTGTGGTAGTAAATTAGCTTGTATATCATCAATGCCGACTATTTTTGCAATAGCTTTTGCAGTGGTAGGGTTATCTCCCGTGATCATTACGGTTGTAATGCCTAAGTTATGAAGCCATTTAATAGCTTCTGCACTTGTTTCCCGCAATGTATCAGTCACGGCCAATATCCCAAGTACTTTTTCTTGGTTGCCTAATACAATTGTTGTTTTTCCTTCTTGTTCTAACTGTTTTAAAATGGATTCTATTTTAGCGTTGCAAACTTTTTTCTCTTCAGCAAAATGATGGTTACCTAAAAAATAGAAATGATTATCAATATTACCTACAATGCCTCGGCCGGGGATAGTTTCAAATTTTTCTACTGCCAATAAATTTTCTTTTGCTAATAAATTTTTCCATTTACTTAAGATAGCTTCTGCAACAGGGTGTTCTGAATGGGATTCCAGACTAGCGGCAAGATGTAATAAATTATTTTCTGAAAGTTCGGCGATTGGTATAATATCGGTGACTTGTGGTTTGCCAATAGTTAATGTTCCTGTTTTATCAAAGGCAATAGCTTTAATTTTATGACCTAACTCTAAGTAAGTTCCTCCTTTTATTAAAATACCATGCTTAGCTCCCGCTGCTAGGCCGCTAACAATCGTGACAGGCGTTGAAATAACCAAGGCGCAAGGACAAGCGATAACAAGAAGTACTAAGGCTTTATAGAACCATGGATAAAATGGAGCACCGAATAAGAGTGAGGGCATGGTAGCCACCAATATAGCTAATAACACCATTATCGGCGTATAGTATTTAGCAAATTGATCAACAAACCGTTGTGTGGGTGCTCGTTCCGACTGGGCTTGTTGTACTGCTTTTATAATTTTTGCAATGAGTGTTTCATTGACTTCTGCAATCACTCTAAATTCAAATGACCCGCGTTCGTTAATTGATCCTGCAAATACAGAATCGCCTTCCATTTTTTCTACAGGGATGGATTCGCCTGTAATGGGTGCTTGATTGACGCTGGACTGCCCTTTGGTAACAATACCATCTATAGGGATTCGCTCACCTGGTTTTACCCATATCACATTATTTAGCTGAATTTCATTAACTGCTTTAACTTGCCATGCACCTTCTGATGTTTTTACTGTTGCAACATCAGGAGTAATTTCCATTAATTGTCGAATTGCATGACGCGCCTTATCTAAAGAATAACTTTCGATCATTTCAGCTAGGGCAAAAAGAAAGGTTACCATTGCTGCTTCTGGCCATTCACCAATAATCATTGCACCCACAATGGCTATTGTCATTAAAAAATTCATGTTCAGAGTAAAATAGCGTACTGCTTTAATTCCTTTGATAATAGTACTTCGACCACCGATTAGAATGGAAGAGAGTGCTAAAATAATTATTAAAGGTGAATTTTCAGCATGAGTGATATAGGCAAATACTTCTGCAACAATGGCCAGTACGCCGGAAATACCCAAAATGATCCAATCACGGTAATTCACTTTCGATTGCAGTAACTCTAGGCTCTTGGCGGTATAAGCTCCATTTTTGATTTCAGCCTTCATTCCTATGGAAGCAAGCGCCTTCTGAATAGCAGCTACTTCTACATCTTGATAGGTAACTTTTAATTCTTGCTGGATAAGATTGAAATCTAACTCTAAAATTCCTGGCAAAGAATTTAGGTGATTTTTAATCATTTTTTCTTCTGTTGGGCAATCCATTTGCGGTATATGGAAAATGACGGTAGCCATAATTATTTACTCTCAAAGTTAGTTATCAATCAACGCCTTAGATTCATGCTATCATCATGAGTATCACATTGATTTCTCGATAGATGGAGCCACAAATATAACATCTAAATTAATCAAAAGGTTGGAAAAAGTTCAGGTTATTCTCAGTTACAAGGCGCTTGGCCTTTCGGAATAGTAGAAGCGGTCTGGGCAATAATTGCATTTATTAAATGGATAAACTGCAAACGATAGTGGCCACTTCATATATGATATTCATTTATTTCCCTTTAAATTGAAATTTCTTCCAGTTGATGCGGGATTTAAGAGCAATTAAAGATCTTTTTACCGACAGCATTCCCAGCCACAATTGTATCTTTATATGACCATTTCCATTATGGCCATTCCTAAAAAAATGCGCATAAAGAACTGGCAATATTAATAATGTAAGTGCAGTAGAAGAAATTAACCCTCCAACAACTACAGTAGCCAGAGGTCGTTGTATTTCTGCGCCAATGCCGCGCGCTAATAGCATGGGAATCAAACCTAGTGCTGTAATAAATGCTGTCATTAAAACAGGACGCAATCGTGATATTGCTCCAATAAACACAGCATCATCTATTGGCATTCCTCCTTGTTTATTTTGATTAATAGCATTAACTAATACGACACCATTCAAAACTGCAATACCAAAAAGCGCAATAAACCCAATAGAGCCTGGAACTGAAAGATATTGTCCCGATATAAACAAAGCAAAAATACCACCAATCAATGCAAGCGGTACATTAATCATCACAAGAAGTGCTTGACCTACAGAATCAAAAGCAAAATATAGAAGTAAAAATATGAGCGCTAAAGAAATGGGTACAACAATCATTAGCCTTGCTTGAGCACGCTGTTGATTTTTAAATTGACCGCCATAGGTCACAGAGTATCCCGTTGGTAACTTAATTTGTTTCTCAATCTTCTGTTGTATCTCTGACACAACACTGCCCATGTCTCGCCCTTCAACATTGGCTTGAATAACCACTCGTCGTTGCACATCATCGCGACGTATTTGTGGTGGAGCAGATTCAAGCTTAACAGTTGCAATATCATTCAAACGCACCCATCCGCCCTTAGGAGAAAGTAGAATAAGATTGCCGATTGATTCCATGCTATCGCGATAAGGCTTACCTAGCCGAACATATATATCATATCGTTCATTACCATTAATAACCTGGCCTGCTGTCTTGCCGCCAATTGCATCTGTAATAAGTGACATCACTTGCCCAACTGAAATACCATAACGCATTAATGCTTCTCTGTTGGGTTTAATCACAAGCTGTGCTTCGCCTGTAATTTGCTCCATCGCAACATCACGTGTTCCTTTTACAGCTTTAACAGCTTCTTCAATTTCGCGGCCTTTCTCAGCAAGAATAGATAAATCTGAGCCAAATAATTTTATTGCTAATTGAGCACGAACACCGGAAAGCAATTCATCGACACGACTAGCGATTGGTTGAGAAAAAGCAAATAGAAGTCCTGGGTAAGTTGACATTTTATTTTCCATGAGATCCTGCAATTCCTGGCGATTATTTGCAGAAGTCCATTCTTTTATGGGTTTTAAGCCAACGTAAAGCTCAATATTAGAAACTGGTTCAGGATCACCACCTAGCTCTGGCCTACCTATACGGCTTGAAGCATAAGAAACTTCAGGAAAGGTCATGACTTCTTGTTCTAATCTATTGGCAACGTTAAGAGCGGTTTCCAAGCTAGCTGATGGTGCGAGTGTTGCTCGGATATTGAGTGTACCTTCCTCAAGTTCAGGCACAAATTCTGTTCCCAAAAATGGTAAAAGTAGAAGCGAGATAAGAAACAAACTAACCACGCCAATAATAATCGGTTTAGGGCGCGCTAATGATTTTGTAAGAATTTCTTTGTAGTGGTGCATAATAGGCCGTAATACTGGGCTTTCACGATGTCTAATGCCCGATTTAAAGAGATAGGTTGATAAAGCAGGAATAACAATCATTGCAACGATAAGAGAAGCAAACATTGATAACACAATACTGATTGCCATTGGATGAAATAATTTTCCTTCAACACCTTGCAAGCTAAATAGAGGCGTGAAAACTACCATAATAATTAGCACAGCATAAAAAACAGGTCTTGCAACTTCACGCGCTGCCTCTTGAATCCGGATTGGAATGGCATGATTACTTTCAATGAGGATATTGTCATTTTCTTCATTGCTTTCTTCATTAGAGTCATTATGTTCTATTAAAGAGTGGTTCGAACCAGGTTGACTTAAATGTTTAAAAATATTTTCCATCATCACAACCGATCCATCTACCATCATACCGATTGCAATGGCTAAACCACCTAGCGACATTAAGTTTGCAGAAAGCCCCCAATAGGCCATTGCCATCAGTGCAAGTCCTACTGAAATAGGTACCGATATAAGCACCAGTAACGTAGCACGTAAATTCATAAGAAAAAGAAGCAATACAACAAAAATCAAAACAAACGCTTCTATCAGTGCCTTAACAACAGTATGGACAGCTTGTTGAATTAAATCAGCTTGGTCATAGACTGGTACTAATTGAACACCTGAGGGTAGGGCTTTTTGAATAAGAGGTAAGGCTTCTTTGATTCCGTCAATAGTTGCTTTGGTATTGGCACCAATCCGTTTTAACACAATGCCAGCTACTACTTCGCCTAGAGGATTGGGTTTGCCTTCCGCATTACGTTCAGTCATCGTGACTGCACCTTGGCGAATTTCACTCCCGTAAGCTACTTGTGCAACATTACGAACCCGTACAACTACACCATCTTTATCTTTGATAGAAATATTGGCGATATCTTTTAATCCATCGTCTCCACTGCGCACCCATCCAAATCCACGAATAGTCAATTGTTCAGAGCCACGATCTAAATACCACCCACCGGCATTACGGTTATTAGCTTCGATAGAGCTAACTAAATCTTCAATATTAAGATGATAAGCAAGTAATCGGGCGGGGTCGACTTGCACCTGGTATTGACGAACTTGCCCACCAAACGATAGAACATCCGTGACGCCATCAACAGGTGCCAATAGCAGTTTAACTACCCAGTCGTTTAAGCCTCGTAACGCCATGGCATCGTATTTTTTAGGATTATCAGTACGTAAAATATATTGGAATACTTGACCAAGGCCGGATGTATTTGGGCCCATCTCAGGCACACCTACACCAGGTGGAATTTTTTCGCGTGCTGCTTGCAGACGTTCAAACACTTGTTGGCGAGCAAAATAAATATCAACATTATCTTTAAAAACTACCGTAACAACAGACAAACCAACTTTTGAAATTGAACGTACTTCTTCAACATCAGGCAGCGAGTACATGACAGCTTCAACAGGATAAGAAAGAAGTTGTTCTACTTCTTCAGCAGCTAACCCTGGTGCTTCTGTATTAATTACTACTTGGACGTTAGTTACATCAGGAAACGCATCTAGGTTAAGCTGCGGCAGCACCATTGCGCCAGCAATCATCGTAGCTAATAACGCTAGTAAAACTAATAAGCGGTTATTGACAGCAAAATCAATTAATTTGTCTAACATAGTTGTCCTTAACTCCTATTAGTGTCCGCGGGAATCAGACCCTTGTTTATTTAATTCCGCATGGACAAAGAAAGCACCTTTGGTAACCACTCGCGTTCCTGGGGCAATGCCTTCGATAATGACTTGGTTATCGATAACTTCTCCCATTTTCACTTCAACTTGCTGAAATTTACCGGGTTGTTTTTCAATATAAACCGCCCAGTCGCCATCAGCAGTTCTTAAAACTGCATCTACAGGGAGTGCCAATATTGGCTTTGTTTGGCCTGATTCAATTTGGCAATTAACATATTGTCCAGGATGTAGAAGATCATCTAAATTTGGAACTTCCAAACGTATTGATCGTGTGCGAGTTGCTTCATCCAATTGATGGTGCACTTGGATTACACTTCCTGCAAGGGTGCGTCCATTTACTATCATGCGTGCAGCATCACCAATCTTAATAGGGCGAACAAGGTCGGATGGTAACTTCGCATCTACCCATACAGTGGACTCTTCCACAACCTGCAAAAGGATGCGTCCTGTTTCAACTAACTCGCCTTCTGTGAAATTGATATTAAAAATGGTGCCATCGCGTGGAGCAAGTAGCTTAAAGTCTCCTTTAGCGCTAGAGGGTTTCTGTGCGCGTACTATTTCATTGATTTCTGCTTCGGTCATTCCATAAGCCAGCGCAGTAGAATAGGCGTGCTGATAGGCGACCTGAGCTTCTGAATAACGTTTTGCAGATATGGCATCTTTACCTAAACTTTTCACACGTTCCCATTCTTGCTCAGCCAACAGCAAATCACCTTGTGTTTTAGCCATATCAACACTGGATAAATCCACAAGTGGTTGGCCTGTTTTTACATGTTGTCCTTCTTGTACATACCGTTGTATGACTTGAGCAGGAACACGTGTTGTTACTTTTGTTGTAAGATTGGCGTTTGGAATAACTTCACCAGGCGCAGGAATTAAATAGGCTAATACACGTGGTTGCAAAACTGTAACTTGGATATCAGCCATTTTGAGTGCGGCGGAATCAAGTGCAATAACGTTTTTTTCCGTGGGAGATGTTTTTTCATTAGTGCTAGCATAGCTGCTCGAAATAGCGAACGTTAACCCTGTCACAATAACCATTACAAGATATTTTCCTTTTAATTTTCCCACGATTGTTCTCCTGATGATAATGGTTTTAGCTGCAACCAATTGTCCACTTGACCTGATGCTCTCAGCCATTCTGCCCAAGCTTGCCATGCGCGGCCTTTTAATTCGACTCCAGCAATTTGACTATCGATACGTTGCTTTAATTGGACTATATAATCAGTAGAATTTATTTCACCTGCTTGCCACAAACGTTCAATTAAAGTCATGCCATCACCTAAAGGTTTGCCAGCAGCCTGTTGCCACTGCTGCGTAGCACGGTAAAGTGTTTGATATCGTTCAGCGCTGCTTCTAATTTCAGCTCTAGCTTGGCGTACAATATCAGCACGTTTTCCATCTGCTTCCATGGCATCGTAGTTAGCGGCGTCGACTTCTGCTCTATAGGGATTACGAACAAATAATGGAATACTAAGTGTTACACCTACTAATCGCTTCTTCTCGCCTTCACTAGACGATTGCCCGCCTTGAATTCCAATAGTTGGGTCAGGGTAACGTTCACGTTCTGCTGCCTTTATGCGTGCTCGTGCAGTTTGGTATTGTTGATTTAATACTAAAACAGCGGGTAGTTTACTCATTAAATTATCAATATCGATATTGTGTGCTGCTAATGTTGGCAAAGGAGAAGATAGGCGGGGCCAATCTATCTGAGTAAAGCCAGTAGTTGCCCTTAATATTTGTAGTGCTTGATTTACACGTACCTCAGTATCAGCTTGTTGGGCTATTGATTCTGAAAGTGCTAATTGAGCCAAGTCCAAATCGACACGGGCGATATCGCCGCTCTTGTAACGCTTCTTTGTGAGTTCGACAAATTTTTGTAATAAAGCAGTACGTTCTTTTGCTAGAGTAGCCGCCTGTTGTTCTGCTTGATATTTTGCTAACGCATTCAGAACCTGTATAGCAAGTTGTTGCCTTAAATCGGCTAATTGTGCTTTTGCTACGCGGGCATTTGCTACGCCTATTTGTTCACGAGCGTCACGCTTATTAGCCCAATCAATTGTTTGATCAATTTCAACATAGGATTGATTTTCTAATGCATTTTGTTGTTGTGCACTTAATGAAGGGTTATAGATAGGATACCCTGCTGCGCGGCTTCTAGCTTGAGCAGCGGTTATATTAGCTTCTGCTGCTTGAATAGCAGGGTTATTTTCTAATACTTGTTGGATAAACGTGCCAATGGGTGGTGCTGCATAAGCTGGCAAGGCTAGGTAATACATTAATGATAATACAATTATTTGGATAGTACGTTTCATTTTTTCAATATATCCTTATCTACATATTCCATTTAATTAGACAGTTTATATTGCTTCCACAATAAATAAACGGCAGGAATTACAACCAATGTTAGCAGAGTAGCGCTTACCACACCCCGTGCCGGGATTCGCCTCAAATTCCACATTAACTGATTGTGTATAAACTCATCTCAAAATCAATTACTGCGGGAAAGCAAATCCGTTACCCAGGAATTCAAGCTTTTACCATGTGCCTCAGCCAACATGGCGGCGCGTGCATGGATCTCAGGTGGAACGCGCAGCATGATTTTGCCAGAATAAGGTTTCTGGGGTGATTTTCCTGCTTTTTTGCAAGTTTGAAGATAGTCGTCAACAGCCTCTTCAAAGGCAGTATGCAATTCAGGCACAGAGCTTGCATGAAAGCCCACTACATCATTGATTCCTGCGATATGCCCCACTAAGCAATCATCTTCGTCGCTATATTCAATTCTGGCTGCGTAGCCTTTATAATTTATCGTATTCATGGCAATACCTCCACTTTTTCAAGAAATGCCCGCACATCGCGAATCTGGTAAGGTTTGGCCTCTTTTTGTGGGTGCGGCCGATGAAAAGTAGCAATCACCCCATTAAGTTCAAACCTCACTCGTGAGCCAGCCCCCTCAATAACGTTAGCGCCAATTGCTTGAAATAATGACTCTATTCGTCGCCATTCAAGAGTGACTGGCACAGGTTGCTGAAAGATGGCTTCCAGCGTCTTTCGGTGCACTTTATTCATTATATACCCATCTATGATATCAAATAATGATAGCACAAATACCCTTCATTTCAAGCTGTGCGGTTTAATATTTTTTATGGACTACTGGTGCCAACGAACAAACCCCAATGTTTTACTCGCACTCACTATATTGGCTGGTGTGCGCTGCATATCAATAAAGTAATCTCCAAAGCGCTTAATATGCTCGGTCATATATGGGCTCAAACAGGCGATATCATCCTCTCTGATTTGCGCCCCATCTTGCGTTAACAGATGAATGACATCACTCATGTCAATAATGTTTTGCAAGATAACAGAATTAGTGACGATATCGTTATACTTGACTGCTTTTTCCATTTCATCTTCATCGTTACTAGCCACCAATTCCAATGAACCGAATGATGCCCAATCACATAGCTGATTATATTGCTCTACCTTATTTGTGGTGGCGGTAATGGTTTCACGCAGCTCTACATCAGAAATGTATTCTAGTAAAAATATTGTACGAATAACGTAACCCAATTCTTGAAACGCGCGGTACAAACGATTTTTTCTGCTGTAATTATTAAGCTTGCGCAGCAAAAGCGATGAGCTCATCTTTCCTGCTTTAATAGACAATACAACTTGCATTAAATCAGGCCAATGTTTTTCTATCAATTTCCAGTCAATTGTATTGCCAAATAGACCATCGATATGCTTGTATTTTGTATTTCTGGCTGGCCTAAAAAAGGTTAAATCTTTCCAATTACGTATTCTTGGCATAAGCTTAATACCGAATAAATAGGCTAATGCAAACACAACGGTTGACTGTCCTTGTGTATCAGCGTGAATCGTGTCAGGTCTAATATCAGATTGATTTTTCAAAAGCGCTTCGATGATTTCAACAGCCTCCCAAACACCGCAAGGTATGAACGTAGAGAACAAAGCAATATATTGATCAGACACATGATGATAAGCAATTCCGCCTCTATGCCCATATCGAATATGGTATTCTGATATCAAATTTTCTTCGCGTATGTAACATATGGTTCCGTCAGCAGCGCATGTCTTGCCCGTTCCCCATGCCTTTATAATATGGAAAGTGCTGGAAAAATTAATCAGTTTTGTAAGTGCTTTATCCAGTAATGAAGGTGTAACATGGCGGCGATTAACCCATGACAATATGTGCGCGGTAATATCCGCCTTTATATGTTTTGCTGCCTGGGTAGGCCCCATCCGGGTACCATAAGAAAAATTTGTTATGATGTATCGCTCAATGGGATCGCTCATTTTGGAATCAAAGCCGGTAATAGGCCCAAATTCATGTGCCCACCCCGTGTAGTGATGAGAGTTGCATAGAATATCCAGCAAATTTCTCTCCGGCATACGGCTTCTGATTTCTTGAGAGAGCCAAATTGCTTGATGGCTGTGCTGCTTAGGTGAGCGTTTTTTCAGGGTGGGATTTCCTTGAGCGTCAATCACTAATTCTGTTAAATCAGGATACTGTTGATCAACGCGGGAGGCTGACTGAATAAGATTATTACGTAGCATTTTTACAAAATATTTTGGATTATTCGGAATGCCGACTCCATGGCAATAGTCATTGATTAATGGCTTGCATAATGGCCAATCTAATAATTCCTTTCGATAGTCGGCATAGGTTTCTGCACCTTCAATAAAAATATCGCCCGACCTTAATTCATTGGCAATACATGAAAATACAGCCATTTCTAAATAACGCCGAGAGATCAAGTTATTCGAGGCTGATTTTTTGCGGATTAATTTTTGCCATTTTTCCGGCGCAAATGAAATATCCACGTTATCAGCTAAATAATCAACATGATTATGTGAGTTATTTATAACGATATAAAGCGCGTTTATTAACGCTTTATTTTGTGAGGCTGTTTGCAGATTTAATATGCGAACTAATTTTGATAATGTTTGTCTTTTAGAAAAAAAATATTCCCATAGTAATGGCAAATAGCTATCGCTATGATAGGCTACAACTTCCTCGCATTCACTATGCAGGTATTAACGCCACCGTGCTCGGATATTGTTCTCAATACGTTTCCGCCCATTACTTCAGGCAGGGTATCCTCTTTACACACCAACAGAACATCATAAAATGCTCCTAAAAGGCGTCTTGTCTTTTCAGACTGCTGCTCACGCAATAAAGCCAATTTCTCCTCAGCCTTTTTATGCATTTTTGCCATCGTCCTGCAATACATAATGGCTAAAGCATCTTTAGCATGTCGTTGTGCGTGATCAATAAGAAAAATAATTAATGAATAGCGACGATGAAGACTCATGTCTCTAAAATCACTCGCATCCAAAGACTTTGCTTCAGCGGAAAATTGTTGTAATTTTATTTTTGGGATACCTAGTAGGTAATTATCAATACTTCCAAATGACATTAGCCAATGATGATGTTCAAGCAACTCTTTAAAATGCGTAATAGTCGGATTTTTAGGTATGCGCTTAAGGCTATTATAGCCTGTACGGCCATTACTTGATTTTGCCAATAATAAATCGTCTAACTTGTTAAGTAAGCTCACATCAAGCTGCTGATATACCTGTTTAAATATTTTTCGATTTACAAGTGAGCGCGTGCGCTTGACTAGATCATTGAGTTGACTAAATGGAGGTAATTCATACTGGTGATGAATGAGCTCTTCAA
>CAYZRM010000036.1:0-17670 GCA_964480845.1 uncultured Coxiellaceae bacterium
TTATGAGGCAAATTATATTGGACATCCGTCTCATTTTCGTGCATCCAAGATAGATTCACTAACGCCATTAGAGGTTGCCTTTGCATTTGGACAGACGGATAAGTTAAATCTTATGCAGTCAATGATGCCTATGTCTCGTCCTCAAAAATCACCTTCATTGAATTCTTTGAAATTGATCGAAAGTAATGTTTCATATCAATCATCATCAGCAGCAGTATTAACTAAATTTTTATTTAGTAATGATCAAGGTGTTGTGACTAAGCTGAAATCTGTATCAGGATTAAGTGATCAAGAAATGTCAGCTGTTTATCAGTTATTTCGATCAACATTCCAGGTGTTAGACGACCATGATGGTGGAAAAATAAAGAAATTATTTAAAAAAGATTTTTCCAAAGAAAAAATGATTGATTTAATTTTAGATAAAAACAAAATAATTGGATTTAATCTTTATGAGATGATTGATGATATAAAACATCCTAATCATTTGTTTTTGCACTGTGCTTATGCTGCTTTACTACCAAGTTATCGCGGATTGGGATTGATGCCAATATTTACCTTTCGTATGGCATATGTATTGCAGGAGGTTTTTCCAGAGAAAGAGATTGGTGTGTTTTTTTGTTCTATCCATTACAATAGTTATCGAATGGTTAATTTTCCGCATTATCCTAAATTTCAAACAGATAATTCATTGCCTATTGTCCAGATGTTATTGGGGAAAACAATGCCATCCGGATTTGTTCATCAACACAGTGAGATAACTAGCTATGTTCCAGATGATTTACAAGTAGCAGGATCTTCATTCCCTCAGCCAGAAACCAAATTTTCTAGTATAAATGAAAAGATATTTTGGAGAGAGATATTGGGTTGCTCTGAAAATGATATGACCGGTTCTCCTGCAAATGGTAGAGCTGCACCCATTTTATTTTTTGCAAATAATGAAAATAAAGCATCTATTCAGAAGTTAGCAGCTAATATAGGCTTGCCATTCGATTCGCATATATTGGAATTTGCAATCTATCTAATGAAATGCATATCTAGTATGGGTGGTGTGAGTTTAATGAATAGAATGAGTAAATTATAATGGCTATAGAAGAAAAGATAAGATCCCATCCATCTATCTTGTTTGAGCAAGATCTGAAAGAGATTTGCTCACCACTGAACAAGCTAAATATTACTTATTTTGCTCATGTTCATATTGATAAAGACGGGCGATTTTCGGCTCTGACTAATCATGCCGAATATACCAAACTATATTTAGAAAAAAAATATTACAATGCAGATATTCACTTAGCTAATACAGGCTTAATTAAAAACCATTTTGTATGGGACTCTATTGATATTCAAGGGGTCAGTGCAGAGATGATAGAGGATGCGAATCGCTTTAATCTCTATCATACGTTCACTATTATGGAAGATGATTGCACTGGCAGAAACTATTATCATTTTGAAACAAATCAGTTTAATAAATCCATTAATCAAGTCTATCTGTCAAATATTGATTTGCTGAAACTGTTTATCTTATATTTTAAAGATAAGGTAAGGGGTGATAAACGGTTGAGTAGCGCCTATTCTTTAACCTTTCAACTCGATGAGGAGTCGAAAGGATTTTGGGTTGACAATAAATTAGAAGGTAATAGCCAGTTAGCTAGGGAAGATTTTTTGGGTGCCTTAAATACAGATGGAATACTTAATATCTGTGGTAGGAAGATTATTTCGGTAAGAGAAATGGAAGTTTTATCTTGGTTGCACGCTGGAAAAACGACGGCGGATATTGCACGGATTTTGGGGTTGGCAGATGTGACTATTCATAAGCATATAGCAAGCATTAAAGCAAAGACGCAATGTTATACTCAATTCCAACTAGGCGAATTCTTTGCTAGTAACTATGATGATTTTAAAGAGATTTTTCAGTTTATTCAGAAATGATATTGCCGTAGAGATAATGCTGTTCTTACACCAACACTGCTTATTGGCTACATTTCGATGTTTATTAACTGATCTTTGGTATATAATGCTGCCAATTTATAATCTAAGCAGCAAGTGTATATGGTTACGCAAAAGATATTTTCCGTTGCCCCCATGATGGATTGGACAGATCGCCATGATCGCTATTTTTTACGTCAAATAGCGCCTGACATTCAGCTTTATACCGAAATGATTACTGCTCAGGCCCTCAAGCACGGAGATAAACAAAAGCTATTGCAGTTCCATCCAGACGAGCATCCCTGTATTTTGCAATTGGGTGGTAGTGATCCAGCGCTATTGGCTCAGGGTGCTAAGTTAGGCCAAGAATTTGGCTATGATGAGATAAATTTGAATGTAGGCTGTCCGAGTCCCAGGGTGAGTGCAGGTCGTTTTGGCGCTTGTTTAATGTTGGAGCCTCAGTTGGTGGCAGATTGTATCAGTGCTATGCAGTCAGCTGTCCAAATCCCTGTGACTGTGAAATGTCGTATTGGTATTGATGATCATGATTCCTATGAAGAGTTGTATCATTTTATTCAATTAATTCAAGCAGCTGGATGTAAAACTTTTATTATTCATGCTAGAAAAGCATGGTTGAAGGGGCTGAGTCCTAAAGAAAATCGAGAAATTCCTCCTCTACATTATGATGTGGTTTATCGTATCAAGCATGATTTTCCAGCTCTGACTATTGTACTCAATGGTGGTTTAAAATCGATAGCTGATATTGATGCTGTTTTGCCTTATGTAGATGGGGTAATGATAGGTCGATCAGCCTATCATCAGCCTTATTTTCTGGCCGAAATCCAAGCTAAATATTTTCAGACAGCGGTCCCTACTCGACACGAAATAGTTGAAAAAATGTTGCCTTATATTGATAAAGAACTAGCTATGGGAACGCGCCTATCTAGTATTACACGCCATATGTTGGGGCTATTTCAGGGGCAACCCGGGGCTAATGCCTGGAGGCGTTATTTGAGTGAAAATAGCCATTTACCAAATGCAAATAGCGATTGTCTTAGACATGCGCTTATTTTACCCTGGAGTAAATAGTTCATTATTTGAACATTATTCTGTATAATGTGCAGGCTATCAATAGCGATACGCTTGTTAGAAGATAGAGTTACAACACTATAATTATAATAATAAAATGAGCAAGTGATGAAAATAATCAATAGTCTACCGCTAACAGCTAGCATGATAAAGAATCTTCAGCAGCTTCTTAATGCTGAACTACAAAATTTACATAGTTTGTTGGCGCAATTTAAAGATTCCGCTACAACTAGAAATAGTCCATTCTATGAAAAATGCCATGATTTATATGATGGTATTGTGAGCGAGTATCAGTGTACTTGTAGAACAGCTCAAACAAACGAAGACAGTTTGATTAGCGGCCAATTTTTGCAGATAACTGCATTACATAAGAAACTGGATGATTTGTATGAAGTCATCACGCAAGAATTATTAGATGTAATCTATGAATTGAAAGTAGGTGGTCTAAGTAGAAAAAACTTGTCAATTATTACCTCAAATTTTTTAGAGGTGAAAACATCTTTAAGTCAGTTGTTAATATTAGAAACACTTCCTTACTACAGTCATCATCCTGAAGGTAAGGTGCTTGAAAGAATAAGTGATCTTTACGAAGGATTTTCTCTTATTTTAGATGTGGATATCGAAGAGAGAAACCATGGTTTTTTCTTTTTAGATGTTTATGAAGAGATATCTAGCGCACGTAAAGTGGCATTAGATGGTATACGAAAAGGATTGTTCTCAAGCGAAGCCATGCAAACATTTACATCAGTCTTGGCAGAGAAAACTAATAGTCTTCGTCTATTAGATATGATTGCATATGGCGATAGACTTGCTATGGATTATTTAACAATTTCACAAAATTTGTATGACTTCTTAAGCTCAGTAAGGCGTGTATCATTTAATCCTAAATATTTGTTGGCAATATTAGACGGGATGGCGTTGTCAGATATTGAGCGCCTAATGTTAAATCCAAAAAGGAAGATGCCAGATATAAGGTGGGAGAGGGAGGCGGAGGAAGCATCTACCAAGCGTTCCGTATTTACCTTGTTTCCTGGTAAGCCTGCGGAAGAGGAAGCAGCATCTATGTCTAGTGCTTGTTTATTGGATCATGCTAAGGATAAAAAATATGTATGACATTTTTTCAGTGTATTCAAATGCAGCTGGTTTGTTGGGCGTAACGTTGGTATTGATTGCCTATTATTTGTTAAACATTAAAGTTTTTTTAGCTGATGATATTCGTTATGTCATGCTGAATTTGGCTGGTTCAGTTTTGTTACTATATTCTTTATTTTTTCACTGGAATTTATCATCTGTCTTGATCGAAATTGCTTGGATTATGATTAGCTTGATTGGTGCTTATCAGTATTATCGTAAGAAAAAATTAAAAATAAATATTCCTGATAATGTAATAGCAATAGATAAATTGAAAAAGAAGAATAAAATTAAATAAAAAAATACCGGTTGGGAGTGGTGATGAGTGTTGATTTGGCTCGAGTAGAGTTGCGCCTATTATTTGATTTTTTGAAGAGGTTGTATGGCTACCATGAGCGTGATTGGAGTGTGGTTGTTCAGCTATATGGTGGAGTTAGGTTGTATAATATCTATTTAGATGATTTAGTTGATGACTCAGAAAGTTGTTTTGTTGCTGATGAAAATGTTGCTGAAGTAAGAGCTAGCATAAAAGCAGTTTATCTGGGTATTGCAAAGATGATTAGTATGTTTGTTTACTATCAAGCAATTGAATCTCATTTGATGTTTAATATTTCCTTGCCAACTGCATGGGCTCAAATGATTGTGGATAGTATCAATCATTCAATTTATAGCGTTGTTAAATTAAGTGAAGATGCAAGTGAACAGGTAGCAGTTGTTAGTAGGTATCATCGAGAGTTTTGGTTGGGTGACTATTTTCAGTCTATAGAAGATGAATTGAATGATACATCTCGAGCACTTTTTTTGATGAGCAGTACATTTAAATGCTTATATGAAGAGGCTTGGTTTAATGAAATTGATATAGATCAACGATATGCTGAGTTGCAGAATATGTTGTTCAAACAAAAGCAAGCTTATAGACAGTTAATATTTGATCTTCATGTTAAGCAGGATGGTGGCCAGCGCGTCACTAATTGGTTTTATCAAGCTAAGCTTAACTATATTCAAGCGCTTAATGATGACTGTGTGAATGCGTTGGTTAATATTCATAATTTTGAACGATTAGTCAGTAAAAAATTAGCCGGGTCGTATGATGCTATTTTTACCAAATTAATTAAAGATACGCATATTGATGTGCTGTGTGCTTATTTCAGAGTAGTTTCTAACTTGTCAGGTTTGCAAGAAAAAGTAGCGAAAATAGATGTGTCTAACGTACTATATGTGGGAAGATTTTCTCTGTTTGCCTTATCTAATCTTAGAGGAGTGCCGCAGCAAGTGACAGATAAGGTGTGTGCGGTAGTAAAAAAATAGTATTTGTAAAAGGACATGCAATGTTGACTTATATTCTTATCGGCTTAAACAGTATCATTTTTATTATTACATCAATCATGTTTGTAAAGAGTTGGTTATCGGGCCGTGATGGTAATAGAGAAATATTATCGTTAGCGGAGAAGCTAGCTGATATGGCTAAGCAGCAACAAATTGCTGAGCAACAACTAAGAGAAAGCATGCTGATTAACATAGGTCAACTGCAGCAGCAGTTAACTGAAAAGCTAGCGGCTTCTCGTTTAGAGCAAACGCAGCACTCGGCTGATCTAAAAGAACAGCTACAGCAAGCATTTGCTAATCATCGTATGCGTTTTGATGAAAGACAAATTGATGCATTGAAGGTATTGCAAGATACATTGCACAAAGGCACGCAGGACAACCGCCATCAATTGAAAGAAGCCTTAGCTGATTCAGCAAAAGAGCTGGGTGCGAGGGTGGAGTTGCTAACCCAAACTACTGAGAACAAATTAAAGGAAATTAATCAGCAAGTGGAGAAGCGCTTGTCTGATGGTTTTGAAAAGACAAATGAGACCTTTCATGATGTGATTAAACGGCTGGCACTTATTGATGCTGCTCAGCAAAAAATCACGGAATTATCCTCAAATGTTGTGTCTTTGCAAGAAATCTTAAATGATAAACGTTCTCGTGGTGCTTTTGGCGAAGTACAATTGTCAGCGCTAATCCGTAACATGATTCCTGAGCAACATTTCAGTTTTCAGCATTTATTAAGCAATCAAAAACGAGTAGATTGTATGCTCTTTTTGCCTGAGCCGACTGGTAATATTGCGATTGATGCTAAATTTCCTTTGGAAAATTATAAGCTATTATCTGATGTTAATTTGCCTGAAAGTGATAGAGCGCAAGCTGAGCGTAAATTCAAATTAGATATCCGTAAACATATTCAAGATATTGCTGAAAAATATATTATAGCCGGTGAGACAGCAGACGGCGCAGTCATGTTTATTCCTGCAGAAGCTATTTTTGCTGAAATACATGCCAAACACCCTGATTTGGTTGCAATGGCGCAGCAGGCAAAAATATGGATTGTTTCACCAACAACGATGATGGCAGTTTTAACCACCGTGCGTTCAGTATTAAAAGATGCCGCAACTAAAAAGCAGATTCATGAAATACAGAAGCATTTGAGAATGTTAGCAAGTGATTTTGAGCGTTTTCAAGGGCGTATGGATAGCTTGGCTAAGAATATAGCAAAAGCACATTCTGAGGTTGAACAAGTTCATATCTCTTCTAAAAAGATTACGTCTCGCTTTGTACAAATTGAGCAGGCAGAATTAAGGGCGATTGATGCGGTTGAGCCGACATAAAAAGTCGGTGTTGCGAAATAGACTAAAATTCGTGAATAAGTTTGTGGTAGGAGTGATAAATATAGCAAATTCAATGGGTTCCATCTGCCATCACGCATACTTCGAGCACCGATAATGGATTGCTTCGCTACGCTCGCAAAGACGGCGGCTGGTGGACTGCTCCGCTACGCTCGCAATTACATGGCGCAAATCAAATGATAATACGTCAGCTTTCAGTCAGTTAGATTAACTTATATTCAACATTATCTTAACCCGCCGTCTTTGCGAGCGTAGCGAAGCAATCCATCATCTTTTGCTCAGGCAGCAAAGCTACATTTAATAGGGAGGCTTATGATTAAAAAAAACCCGGCTTTCGCCGGGTTCTTCATGAAATAGGTTAGGATTATTAATCCCAACTTAACGCACCACCAGTCTGGTATTCAATCACGCGAGTTTCAAAGAAATTCTTTTCTTTCTTAAGATCCATGATTTCACTCATCCATGGGAATGGGTTGGTTGCACCAGGATATTGTGTTGGTAAGCCAATTTGAGCACAGCGGCGGTTGGCGATAAATTGCAAGTAGTCTTTAAACATTTCAGCATTGAGACCTAGAATACCACGTGGCATCGTATCTAAAGCATATTGGTACTCCAAATCAACACCTTCACGAATCATATTGATGGCTTCTTGTTTGAAGTCTTCAGTCCATAGATGAGGATTCTCAATCTTAATTTGGTTGATAACATCAATACCAAAGTTTAAGTGCATGGATTCATCGCGTAAAATGTATTGGAATTGTTCTGCGGTACCTGTCATTTTGTTACGGCGACCCATAGATAAAATTTGGGTGAAGCCAACATAGAAGAAAATACCTTCAAATACAACGTAGAATGCAATTAAGTCACGTAATAAGCGTTGATCATTTTCTACGGTGCCGGTTTGGAAAGTAGGGTCACTTAAGCTTTGGGTATATTTTAAAGACCATATTGCCTTGGTGGCAACACTAGGAATTTCACGATACATGTTGAATACTTCAGCTTCATCCATGCCTAAGCTTTCAATGACGTATTGATAAGCATGGGTATGTAGCGCCTCTTCAAATGCCTGGCGTAATAAATACTGGCGGCATTCTGGGTTGGTAATTAAACGATAAACAGCCAATACTAAATTGTTGGCGACTAGGGAATCAGCTGTTGAGAAAAAACCTAGGTTACGCTTCACAATAATACGCTCATCTTCTGTTAAGCCATGTGGATCTTTCCATTCGGCAATGTCTTTAGACATGTTAATTTCATTAGGCATCCAGTGATTAGCACAAGCGTCTAAGTATTTAATCCATGCCCATTCATATTTAAATGGAACTAATTGGTTTAAGTCTGCACGACAGTTAATGATTTTTTTATCATCGACTTGGATGCGTGCTGTCCCCATTTCAAATTCTAAGCCGGTTGCTGCTGATGACATATGATTTCTCCTAGAAACCCTGCTGTACGACAGCAGGGTGGGTTATTGTTATTGGCAAGCTTCACACGTTGGATCGGTGATTAAGCATGCTTTAGGCATAGTAGGCTCAACTTGTACCGCATTTAATGCGCGATCATCTACGGTTGCTTTTTCAGTGTTGGTTGCACCCATGCTGCGTAAGTAATAAGTCGTTTTTAAACCACGTATCCAGGCATGACGATACAATTGATCTAGTTTCTTACCAGAAGGTTGTGCCATGTAAAGGTTCAAGGATTGCGCTTGGTCTATCCATTTTTGACGACGAGAGCCTGCTTCAATTAGCCAAACAGGGTCAACTTCAAAAGCGGTTGCGTAAATTTGCTTAATCTTTTCTGGGATACGGTTAATTTTAGCAACACTACCATCGTAGTATTTAAGATCATTAACCATGACTTCATCCCATATGCCGGCTTGTTTTAAATCATTCACTAAGTATGGATTGATAACGGTAAACTCACCAGACAAGTTAGACTTAACAAATAGATTTTGATAAGTAGGCTCTATCGATTGAGACACGCCACAAATATTGGAAATGGTAGCAGTGGGTGCGATAGCCAAAACATTAGAGTTGCGCATGCCGACTGCTTTAACACGTGCACGTAAAGCTGCCCAGTCTAACGTTTGTGCCTTGTTGATTTCTAAGTATTGACCACGATGTTGCTCTAAAATATTAAGCGAATCGATAGGTAAAATACCTTGACTCCATAGAGAACCTTCATAGGTTTGGTAGGTGCCACGTTCTTCGGCTAAGTTCGTTGATGCTTCAATCGCGTAGTAGCTGATTAATTCCATGGAGCGATCAGCAAACTCGACGGCTTCTTGAGAAGCATAAGGAATGCGCAAGCTATATAGTGCATCTTGGAAGCCCATGATGCCCATACCAACAGGTCGATGCTTTAAGTTGGAATTCTTAGCTTGTGGAACAGAGTAATAATTAATATCAACTACGTTATCTAACATGCGTAATGCAGTTTGGATGGTTTTGCGCAATTTAGCTTGGTCCAAACCATTTTCGGTCATGTGAGCAACTAAGTTAATGCTGCCAAGGTTACACACAGCAATTTCATCACGTGAAGTGTTTAATGTGATTTCTGTGCATAGGTTGGAGCTATGAACGACGCCCGCATGCTGTTGTGGTGAGCGTAAGTTGCATGGATCCTTAAAGGTAACCCATGGATGGCCTGTTTCAAATAACATGGTCAGCATTTTACGCCACAGGGTAACAGCAGAAATGGTTTTAGCATTTTTAATCTCGCCGCTTGCCACTTGTGCTTCATAAGCGGTGTAAGCTTCTGCAAAAGCCTTGCCGTATAAGCTATGTAAATCAGGGGTATCATCTGGAGAAAATAGTGTCCAGTTACCGTTTTCAGCAACGCGTTGCATGAATAAGTCTGGAATCCAGTTAGCTGTATTCATGTCGTGTGTACGGCGGCGCTCGTCACCCGTGTTTTTACGTAGATCTAAGAACTCTTCAATATCTTTATGCCAGGTTTCAAGATAAGCACACACGGCGCCTTTACGTTTACCACCTTGGTTAACAGCAACAGCAGTCGCATTGGCAACGTTTAGGAAAGGAACCACGCCTTGAGATTTGCCGTTGGTGCCTTTAATGCGTGCACCCATGGAGCGAACATTAGTCCAATCATTGCCTAGACCGCCTGCATACTTGGAAAGTAAGGCATTATCTTTGATGGCACCGTAAATGCCGTCTAAATCATCAGGTACTGTTGTTAGGTAGCAGCTGGATAATTGTGGGCGTAAGGTGCCTGAGTTAAATAGGGTAGGGGTGGAGCTCATGAAATCAAAAGAAGAGAGCAGGTTGTAGAATTCAATTGCACGTTGGTTCTTATCTTTTTCTTCAATAGCAAGGCCCATCGCCACACGCATAAAGAAGGCTTGTGGTAATTCAAAGCGTTGATCGTTGGAGTGAATAAAATAACGATCGTAAAGTGTTTGTAGACCTAGGTAGGTAAATTGGCCGTCACGTTCTGTTTTAATGGCGGAGACTAGGGCGGCAATATCAAAGTCACTCAATAAGCGCGCGTCTAATAATTCTAGTTCAATACCGCGTTTTAAATAGGCAGTGAAATAAGCTTCAAATGACTCTGCCATTTCGGCTGCTGATACAGTGTCAGGTAGGTCTAAGAAGCGCAGTGCTTCGCTGCGAGCATCGTCTAGTAATAAGCGAGCAGCAACATAAGTATAGTTAGGCTCTTTTTCAATCAAGATACGTGCAGACATAACGAGTGCTTTGTATACATCGCTAACAGGAACTCTATCAAATAAGTTGCGTTTTGTATCTTCTAAGATAAGGTCAGCTGATACACTGGCAAGACCTGAGCAAGCTGTTTCAACTTGTTTACGCATGGCGTCAAAGTCTAGTGGCTGTATTGTTCCGTCTGCTAATGTCACATGCAGGGTTGGTGCAGCAGGTGCTTTTGCAGCTTCTTCAGCAATGTCTTTTTCGCGAGCACGACGACGCTCTTCACGATAGAGCACATAAGCTTTAGCGGTTTTGTATTCACCTTCACGCATTAATTCCAGTTCCACTAAATCTTGAATTTCTTCAATATGAATGGTTGCGTTGGTGTGTTGACGACGATTAAAGGTGTCTGCAATCTTTTTGGACAAATTAGATACTTTTTCATGAATGCGAGTAGAGCTCGCTGCTTGATCACCTTCTATTGCTAAAAATGCTTTTGTCACTGCTACAGCAATTTTGTTGGCATCAAATGGTGTCACCGTGCCATTGCGACGTATGACTTTAATGAGGCCTGGAGCTGTTTGAGCAATGTCAAAGTGCGGGGTATAGGCAATAGAAGACGGTTTAGTTAGGGTGTCCATGTTTGCTTTCTCCACGGGTCAACGGTTTAAATGTTTAAAATTTAAAAATTCAAGTGTTTTTCAAAATAATTTAACGCTTGCCAGCGAGGCTGTCTTGTGGTTGGTGGGTCCAAAAACCACAATATATAGTTGTTTTTATGGCGTTAGTAAACAAGATAAAGGATATTTTGGGAGAGATCAAGGATATCTGAAGAAAATAAAAAAATGGGTTAAAAAGACAGCATTAGTGTTTTTTTCTGTGCAAAAATAGAGAGATTTGCTGGGCCTCATTGAGTGTGAGGCCGGGCAAAATAGAGCATTACATAGTGGGGGCGCTTAAGCTACCAATGTACGAATTATCCTGAGTGGAGGTTGGTTGCGGTATTTCCCTTATGAAGGAACTAGACGTAATGATAATATCAGGTGTTGTCTCATCCATCTCATCCGGCAGCTGGCTACAATCTATGATGCCGCTGCCACCAAATAAGGAGAGATTAGATATATTCGTAAAGTTTTCTTTGCTGATGGGGTGAGCAGATGGATCACTAAAATACGCAGCAAACTTGCTTAAGTAGCGTTTTAGTGCCTGATTTTCATCATTGGTACCAAAGTCTTGTAATAGCGGTGGTGGTGCTTGGGTTGGAAATGTTTTGGCAAGAGTTGATTTAATATTAACGGCACCGCCTGCAATTTGATTGGCAACCGCATAGAGCATGCCAATGGAGGTGTTGGTGGATGGGATGCCAAATAAATTGTTGGGATTGTTGGCAACACTAGCGCCTACGCCCAACATGCTCTTAGATGCTAAGCCGTTTAATGTTAAGACACAGGCAACGGTAAATACCTGGCGAGCCAGGTCACGATAGCGGGATTCTTGATAGCTATGGTGTATTTCAGTGGCAACATGGACAGCGGTGGCGCGTAAGTCTAATGCATTAATAAAATAGAAGGCAGAAGAGATCATGCCAGGTAAGAAGGATAATAGGATTTTTAGACCTGGATGGAGGGTGGAGAAAATATGTCCTAATCCGGCTGTTGCAATTTGTTCTATGTTATCAAATGCCTGGTAGCCTTTTTGCCCAAAGCTACAGAAAACGGCTGCGCCCATCGCTGTCGCAAATAGTAAATCACCGATCAGCATCAGGTATTTAAACGTGTAAGCAGAACGAGGGGCATCTGCTATGGCCTTTCCGTGTTCTGTTTGTAAGGCATCCATCTTTTTAGCCAGTGCACCAAATAATGCTTGCATGACCTGGTCTTGTTTTTCAGGGCTGAAATCTTGTTCATTTCTATTAACCTGTTGGATAATTTTTCCTATTTCTTGTAAATGCTTGTCGCTTAACCTAGATAGTTTATCTAAAACATCTCGTTGTAGGGCTGATTCTTTACTGAAGAAGGTATTGTTAATACGCTTGAAAAGGCTTTCAGTACCAACAAAACGTTGTGTAAAGGCTACAAGGGCATTAAAGCCTGCAAAGGTAGTCGCGCCTGCATTGCCAATAAAGGGTTTAAAAGGAGAATAAGCAAGCGCAAAAGAAGAAAATGCAGCTGCTAGGCCGCCAATATTGGCTGCCATAAAGCGAATTGGGTGTTGTGTAAAGCTTTTTACACCATTGATTAAACCGTTAGCGGCAGTTGGCAAGAATAAGGCGCTCATGATGGTGTTAACTGCTTCAGAAGATAAGCCATACGTTGCTGTTAGTACTTGTTGTAAGGTTGTTTGGTCATTCCACCAGGCGCTATTAATGTTGCCGGGGCTGGTAGTACCAAAAGCAGCGTATAATGCAGTGGGTGCGGCGGTAGTTGCGGCAATAATCCATGTCATCGCATCTAGGGCTGCATTACCAGCTGAGCAGTTACCGCATGCTGACATGTCAATAGCAACATGATTAGATGTTTCATTCATCAGTGGGATAACTATCTCATCGCCATCATGATCATTGATAGGCAGTGCATGGTCGCCGTTGAATAAAGAAGCTCGACTACTGCTGGCCATTTTGGGTTGCTTGGTCCTTTTTGCTATTTTTATTTTGGGTGTTGGTTTGATGCTGCCACTTTGGGGTGTTTCTTTTAACTCAACTGATTGTGCAATATCATCTTCAGTATCACTCGTATATGCATTGTGAGGCGTGCTCAGGAAAGAGCTAAATGATGTACTTCTGGCAATAAAGCCACTTTTTCTGAGTGCTCTGGCACCATCTTCTATAGCATGATCGTGTGATGAGGCTATGAGTGATGAGGATTCATTGTCGCTATCATTTTCTGAGAAAGAGAATATTAAGTCATCATTAGGTGGGGTATTGGAGCGTTCAGAGCGTGAGCTACTCATAGATCAATCCTCGATATGCGATTATTGGTTGAGAAAAATTAAGCCATTTTAGGTTGTTTTGCTTAAGGA
Organism: uncultured Coxiellaceae bacterium; assembly: GCA_964480845.1. Lineage (GTDB taxonomy): Bacteria > Pseudomonadota > Gammaproteobacteria > DSM-16500 > DSM-16500 > Aquicella. The sequence continues at coordinate 13,499 of CAYZRM010000036.1, forward strand.
ATTATTAAGAAAATCCCGCATCCACTGGGGATGCGGGTAGCACTTTACTTACCTAGATCCAAGAACGAAAATAGGAAGGCTTTTGGATGTTTGGTCTTTATACCCATTTTCGACCCGTACAGCAGTAGGTTTGCTAGCTGCAAATAAGCCTGCCTGGCCAACAGATGCTGGGGGTGCATCATTTTCTATGTTATCTGTATTATTGCTGTCCCAAAGATGCTGGAGCTTTTGAGCATCTTCCGCTGTTATTTGATTAGCAAAGGTATCTTGTAACGCAACTAAAATATCTTCTACCCTAGGCTTTTTGTTATCGAGTTTACTTGGCGATGCTTGATTACCTAAAATAGCTTGTCCTATGGTTGCATTGACATTGGTAGTGGCTCCCGCAATTTGGTTGGTATAAATAAAGGTTTTACCAAGCGGTGTATTAGGCCCTGGAATATGTAAAATATTATTCTCGGCAATCTGCCTACCCACATTAGCCATGCTGCTAGATGCGAAATAGTTCAGCACACCTAGGGGCAAAATTTTTAGGAGTTCGAGAGGGATTTGTTTCGGCTCTCTTGCCATTTTATGTACGATTTCAACGGCGGTGGATCTTAAGAGAAATGCTTGTAATGCTGTAAATGCAACAGAAGCAAGGCCTGTTGGTAAGCCGGTCAATATTTTTAGAGCAGGTGTGAGGTTTTCAATCTTATGTGCATCGGTTGTTAAACTTTCTAGTGTTCGAAACGCATCATAGCCTGTTTGTGTGAAAGTCAGTAAAGTTGGAATGCTAACAGCCACTGTAAAAATAATATCAAAGATTAAGCCAGCATTTTTGGTGACGTAGTTTTCGTAGTCACCTAAGAAAAAGGTTTTTTCTTTTTCTAATAAGTGCTTGTTTAACGCAAATAATGCATTGCTTAATAGGATGCGTTTTTCATGTTCATTTGCTTGTGTATATGTCTTCTCATTCCAAATGGAATCAAGTTCTGCTTGAAGAGAGGCCAGTAAATCGATTTGTTGTCTTTTGGGTAGCTTATTAATGGACCTCAGTTTGTTAATACCTTTTAGCTGTATCTTGGAGGTGATATCAAGCTTATTTATAAAATAAGCAATAATACTGTACGTGCCGGCAAAATTTTGAGCAAAGGATATGCCGGTATTAAGGCCAGCAAATAAGGTGGCAATGACATTACCGCCTAATGATTGAAAAGCTGCCATGCCTAACGCATATGAAGCAAGTGCTGTTGCAATACCAGCTAGCAGAGCAAGCGTTAAGCGCAGTGGCTGAGATTTGATATTTTTAAAACCATTAATTAATTGATTGGTTGCTATCGGTAGATAAATGAAGTTTAAGATGGTATTAATGCTAAGTGATGAAACGCCACGGGTAATTGCTAGCGCCTTGGCTACCTTGCTCAACAAAGGCCATTTCGTCTTTGCTTCGCCTGGGGTAAAGTCATCGCCACCTGCTGCATTAAGTGCGGTAGGGAGTGCTGCAGCGATGGAAACAATGCCGATACCTATTGTTTTCCCAGCTTTTTTAATATGATTCCATGCAGACCAGCCCCAACCCTGTTTTTGTATGGGTGCTTCTTCTGTTTCAGTGTTTTCTTTTAAAGAGGTTGTTAGGTCTATAACAGTGTCATCTTGAGTATGATTAACTAGAGAGGCTTCCTCGCCAACCTCTATTTCATCATCTACTAGCATACTTCTATCTTCATGGCTGCTTAACATAAATTGAGCTCCAGGGTGGTGGTTGGCTAAAAAATGATAAATTCTAGCGTGATATCCTTAAGGTTTTATTAAATAAGTGAAGTTTTAAGATAACCTTAAGGATAGACGGTTATCTTTCACTGACAGGGCAAGTATTTTTGTTTAGTTTTCATTCAGATAAGGGAGTTCAAGTTGATGCAATTATTAGATGTATTAGATGCGATTGAGAAATTACAAAAAGAATTTCTGTCTGGCCAAATAAGATCAGACGTTGGGCGTATACTCATCAAAAGTGGGATTAATGAGCGTGAAAAGAAGGCTGATATGGTTATTAAGCCTGAAAACATTAATCAACTAATGAAAGAGTTCTATCTATCTAGTAAGGTTGTGCCTTTTACTAAAGAGCAAAGTTTATACATGGAAGGTGTGTTTGCATTGCAATTTCAGTTGCTATTAGAAGAAGGATTGGAAGAGGATGTTGTTCAATTACAACAATTGGTAGATTTTGTATTCAATACTGATACTCTTCATTCTAAATCTGTATGGAATGCCTTTGAACAGGTCTTGAATTGCACCCCGAATATAGAGCCACGTCTCGCGGGTATGACGACTGCTTTTATTAAAGAAGCATCACAGTTATATATGGCGAATATTTCTGAGGGCTTAAAAAATATTCATAATATGCACACAAGCTTTTTAAAAGCTGTTTTAAATACTAATGTAGAAGATCCTGAAAGTTTAATGAAGTCGCTTGATATGGAGAAAGAACGAAAGGCGGCTGAATTTAAATTGATATGTCTACTGCAGGTATATATTAATAATCGTAGGAAGCAAGGTGATTCATTGTTTAACTGGGCTGGTAGTCTCTTTACAGGCGATAAGTATACCATGGCAGGAAAAACAAGTGCGGCGCTTTCCGTACAAGAGGCAGTGGCCTACCACGGGTTAGCGATAGCAGCAGAAACTGCTAAAGAAAAAATGACGCAAGGTGAATCTGCTCATATTAGGGATGCGGTGATTGCGATAGCTGACAAATATCAAGTTCAGCCTGTTAATCCAGCTCCTTCCTTAACCAGCAGTCTTAGTTAAGTGTTAAAGTGATCAGATCCAAAGACAGACCTGGCGGCTAAGCTGCTACTCTATGCATACAAGTTACATTCCTCGTTGCCCGCGGGACAACGAGGAGAGAAATCAATTGTGTGCATAGAGTAGCGCTTAGCCACGGGGTAATTAATTAACGAAACAAAAATCCTGTCGCTACCCATACTAAAGCTGCAACGCATCCCGAAGCTGGTATGGTAAGCACCCAAGCCCAAACAATATTCTTAGCAACGCCCCAACGCACAGCTGATACACCATTAATGGACCCCACGCCAATAATGGCGCCAGTGACGGTATGTGTGGTAGACACTGGAATGCCGAGGCCGGTTGCTAGTGCTAAGGTGCAAGCACTCGCTGTATCTGCACAAAACCCACTGACGGGTCTTAATTTAGTAATCTTCATTCCCATGGTTCTCACAATTCGCCAACCACCAAAACACGTGCCTAGCGCAATCACAAAGTTACAAAGAATAACGACCCAGGCCGGTACGTAAAAGTCGCCAGTGCCTAATAAACCTGAAGAATAAAGGAGGATGGCAATAATACCCATGGTTTTTTGTGCATCGTTACTACCATGACCCAGGCTAATAAAGGCAGAAGATAAGAATTGTAGCTTTCTAAAAATACCTTTGGTGCGATTAGGCGGGGTATAAAAGAAAATGCGTGATATCAATACGATTAAGAACATACCCATGATCATGCCCAGTAAAGGGGAGACCACGATGGCTGCTAGTACCTTAGAGATGCCTAACCAGTTAAAGCTGGAAACACCACCGGCATGAACTAAGCTTGCACCTAGTAAGCCTCCAATCAGCGCATGGGAGGAGCTAGATGGTAGTCCATAATACCAGGTAAAGATGTTCCATAAGATAGCACCGATCAGCGAGGCTAAAATAACGTGGTTATTAATTACGCTGGGATCAACCAAGCCCGTGCCTATGGTGGATGCAACATGGGTACCAAAGAATAAAAACGCAATAAAGTTGAAAAACGCGGCCCACATGACTGCCCAGTGCGGTTTTAATACCCGCGTTGAAACAATCGCGGCAATAGAATTTGCTGCATCATGAAAGCCGTTTAGAAAATCAAACAATAGAGCTAAAACAATGGTGATAATAACTAGCGTTAATGTTAAATCCATTAAGAGTACTCAAGCACGATGCCTTTCAGAATGTTAGCAACATCCTGGCAGCGATTAATAACGAGTTTGGTATGCGCGTAGATTTCTTTAAGTTTAAAGAATTGTTTAAAGTCATTTTCTTCCATAAACAATTTACGCTCTCCAGCAAGCACAACTTGATGTGCCTTGCTTTCTACTGTTTCAATCTCACGGCAATGGGTGAATATCTCATCCGCATTTTTAAGATTAT
>CAYZRM010000037.1:0-12776 GCA_964480845.1 uncultured Coxiellaceae bacterium
TTGGAAGGCACACTAATAGGAATATTTTTTGGCAGAGTGAGCTGATCTAACTTTACCATTGGCAGAGGACCGCCAGGATACACACCCACTAACACCGATAACGTATGCTTATTTTGCGATAGTGCTTTTTGTAAAGGTGGCAAGGTGGCTTGGGTCTGGGCTACTAGCGCTTCCTGGGAAGCAACATTTGCAAGTGAGATACCGCCTAAACGGTATTGAGCTCGCAATACCTTTAACTGTGCTTCTGATTCACGGATTAACGATTCGGTTGCCTCAATTTGTGCTTGATAAGAGGCAATTGCTATCACTGTGGTGACAATGTTGGATGTCATGGTTAAATAGGCTGCAATTAACTGAAATTGCTGATAGTCAACCTGAGCACCATAGGCCTCGACTGCCCGGCGCGCACCTCCAAATACATCTAGTGTATAGCTAACACTAACTGACGTGCCAAACAAATTAAAAATACTAGATGGAAATGCACCGCCATAACCACTGGCATTTAATAATTGACGCTGCCCAGTGCCAGACGCATCGAAGGTTGGTAGCAAGGTACTACCAACTTGCGCATTATAATTTTCCTGAGCTTGACGTAAGGACGCATATGCAGCACCTAAGGTTGGGCTATTAGACATGCCCGTTGTAATTAATGAATTAATTGCTTCTGAATGAAATAGCTTCCACCATTCCTCAGGAATATCTTCGTTATATACAAACTGCTGTGCAGCACCTGCTTTACCAGCACCAGGCGTGCTGACAGTTTTGGTTGGCATAGGGTTGGCATTATATTTCGTGATAAGCGGTGCTGGCTGCCTATGGTAATTAGGCCCAACCATGCAGGCTGTCAAACTCATCGTTAACAGTAGCAGAACTATTTGATTTAGACTTAATCGTAGGTAATACACTCAAGCTATCCCTGCTATATTGCCAATTTACGTAATCTATCATAACCCCAAAAAATTACACTATAAATCAAACACATTATCTTTAAAATCAACAAACGCTCAATTAGTGAGCAATAAATGTCACGAGAATATTTGAATTATCAAGTAGGAATACCCCTAAGTTAGAAAAGGGGTAAATGGGAGTAAAATAGTAAAACACTAGCTTTTTTTGGACGTTCCTTTCATCAATTTGGAGATGACAAATGAAGAACATATTAATAAAAATTGCTGTTTTATTGGTTAGCTTTAATTTAGTCGCTTGCTCGTCTAACACACGTAGCGAAAACACCACCATAGGCGGCGTAACGGGTGCTGTCGCAGGTGGCTTGGCAGGTAGCTTAATTGGGGCTGGCACAGGACAAATAGTAGCTATTGGCGCAGGTGCCGTTGCTGGTGCGCTATTAGGTGGCTATGTCGGCCATTCCATGGATAGCTCAGACACCACACATGCTTATCAAGCAATGGACAATAATAATACCAATCAAGCAACTGATTGGAAAAACGAGCGCACTGGGGCTGTTTACAAAGTTACCCCTGTCAGCAAAAAAATGACCGTTAATGGTAATCATAATTGCCGCAAATTCCGCGCAGTTAGCGTCATCGATGGTAAGAAACAACACGTATATGGTGTTGCTTGCCGTCAAGCGAATGGCACCTGGTCAACCATGCGCTAAATGCTATTAACAAACACAGCGTACCAATACGCTGTGTTTGTTTAACTAACCCACGCTGGCAAATAGTTACCACCCTTCTTTAGTAATTGCCTATTATGTGCCCCATTTAAATCTAATGTGTAGACTAACTTCCAAAATGCTGCTGAATGGTTCATATGTATCGTGTGAGCAAGCTCGTGAATTAATACATGCCGCATCAACGTAGTAGGAAAAAAGATTAACTTGTAATTAAGATTAATCATTTTGCTGGCTGTACAGCTACCCCAGACTGTCTTTTGATCCTTTACTCGCGCACTAGCATAAGATAAACCGACTTCTTGACTAACTTGAGATAAATATTGAGGCAATAAACGTCTTGCATACTGCTTTACCCAAGCTGATAAATAGCGCGCACACAATAATTTATCTTCTAAATTACCGATTAAGGTTAATTCATACTCGGCATGCTTCATGACTCTCGGTACTGTCTCTGCCGGAATATAATGAACCTTCCAGCATTCGTTAACACCCAATAAATTTATTTCTGTTGGTAACGCAATCTCAGCTAGTGGCTGCTCTGCTAGCCGTCCAAGAATCCACCCCTTATGCTCATCTAGCACCGCTGGTAACTGGCTTAAATTAAATCGGTAAGGAACTGTAATTTGCAGCCCTGATTGCAGCACACGCAACTTTACATGCTTTGCGCGTAAGTGCTTTTTAATTGTATAGACTGGAGGCCACATTAATGACTCTTTTTAGTTTTTGACTCTATTATTTTGCCTAATACCACTACTCTTTCTTCGGCTTGTGGCATGCGCTCAACAAAATACTGGGTCATTTTTAATAACACATTGCTACCTGTTTTTTCAAAAAGAAACGGGAAAATCGCATGGATCACACAAGCTACACCACCCACCAACATTCTTGCACCAAATATCAAAGCAAACTTCATATGCTGCAAATAAGACTCGCCAATACTATCTGGATGTTTTGTAAAGATATTTTTCATGATTATTCCCTTAATGCCCCGGTAGATTTTCCCAAAATAGCTCCTTTTTTACATAATTACCGCGAATATAACAAGCAAATGCTTTACGCTTTACTAAATTAATCTATCATTTCTAATCTATGCTAAACCATCTTTCAAAATACAAAGAAAATTTGACATATTTTCTTATTCGTTATAATTTCTAGCTACTTATCTTCAGGGCAGGGTGTAATTCCCTACCGGCGGTTAAAGCCCGCGAGCGCTTTCTCATTGAAAGGTCAGCAGATTTGGTGAAAATCCAGAGCCGACGGTATAGTCCGGATAAAAAGAAGATAGGATGCTTGCTGGGCTTTTTTAGCCTATTGCTCTCATTTTAGTCATGCGCCCTGAACTACTTACAGGGTGATCAATGACGAAAAACACACCTTCACATTACATGCAATTCGCACTTAAGCTAGCTGAACGCGGACGCTTAACCGTCTCCCCTAATCCCATGGTTGGCTGTGTCATCGTGAAGGATAATCAGATTATAGGCCAAGGTTACCATCAACGTGCCGGTGAACCACATGCCGAAATTTATGCATTAGAACAAGCAGGTTTACAAGCCAAAGAGGCAACGCTATATGTCACATTAGAGCCTTGCTGCCATCATGGGCGCACCCCACCTTGTGTGGATGCCTTAATTAAGTCAGGTATCAAGAAAATTTATATTGCCTGCACTGATCCTAACCCACAAGTAGCCGGTAAAGGCATCAAAGCATTAATGGCGGCTGGTATAGACGTTGAGGTCGGCTTACAAAAAGACAAAGCACTTGCTTTAAATGAAACCTTCTTTCATTTCATTACTCACAAACGACCTTTTGTTATCGCTAAATGGGCCATGTCTCTCGATGGAAAAACAGTGACCCACCCAGAAGACTCTCGCCATATTTCATCGAATGCATCCCAGACAAATACGCATGAGTTAAGGCAGCAGGTAGATGCTATTTTAATTGGCGCAAATACAGCAAGGTATGACAATCCTCAACTAACGGTACGCCTAGCAGCCAATATAAAAAAGCACCCTACCCGTATTATTTTAAGCAGTCATGGTGAACTACCACAAGATTTACATATTTTTAACCCAGACTTGCCTGGCAAAACCATTTTAGTTACTACTGACCATGCCGCTAGCACAACCATCTACCCCGTTGATGTTATCACTTTACCAGCGAATAAAGAGGGAAACGTGGATTTGCTAATGCTTTTAAATAAGCTGGGCGAAATGCAAATAACCAGCTTGCTAATAGAAGGCGGCATGCGTGTACATGAACAATTTTTCGCAGCCAACCTAGTTAATAAAATTAGCGTCTATATTGCCCCAGTGATCATTGGCCAGACCTCAAGAAAACAATCTGTGACTTTACAACATTATGAACAACTTGCTAGCGATCTACATATTCTAGCTACTTGCGAGGAACAAACTCATGTTTAGTGGTATTGTAGAAACAGTAGGATACATTACTCATTTACAAATTGAAGACGGTTGCAAGCACTTCATCATTAAACCCGAACGAGCTTATACTGATCTTACACTTGGCGAGAGTATTGCCGTGAACGGTGTGTGTTTAACCGTCACTGAATTCACCAACGATAGCTTTCATGTCACCGCTGTTCCAGAAACATTACATCTAACTAATTTAGATATGCTGGCGCTTGGTAGCATGGTCAACTTAGAACGCTCTATTACATTAAACACTCGCTTAGGCGGTCATTATGTACAAGGCCATGTAGACACTACCGGTAAAATTTTAGAGATAGAATCAGCCGATAAGAAAGTGTTGCTTGTTAAAATAGAGATCCCCGAGACACTAAACAAATATATCGTTAATAAAGGCTATATCACATTAGACGGCATGAGTATTACCGTCATTGAATCTACCCCTCATTGGTTTACCGTTACCTTTATTCCACACACCCAAGATGTCACCATTATCAAGCAATACCATATTGGCAGTATGATTAATATTGAAGTTGACATGATGGGAAAATACATAGAAAAATTACTAGGAGCACAAGCACATGCAAACATCCATTGAACGAGTCGAGATTGCTTTATCTGAACTTAAGAAAGGGAAAATGGTTATTTTAGTTGATGATCCTGATCGTGAAGATGAAGGAGATTTGATTGCGCTTGCTGAAAATATCACCACTGAAAATATGAACATGATGATTAAATATGGCAGCGGTATTGTGTGCTTAACGATGACAGAAGCTCGTCTGAAAGAATTAGATATCCCACTGATGTTACCTGCCAGCCACAACACCAGTTTCCGTGGCACGCCATTTAGTATTTCTATTGATGCCAGAGATGGCATTACAACCGGCGTCTCAGCAGAGGATCGCACTAAAACAATCAAGCTTGCTTATGATGCAAAAACAACACCAGACGAGTTAGTTAAACCAGGGCACATCTTCCCTCTTCAAGCACGAGACGGTGGTGTGTTTGAACGCCAAGGCCATACCGAAGGCTCTGTTGATTTGGCTATTCTAGCAGGGTCCAAGCCCGCTGCTGTATTGTGTGAAATCATGAATCCTGATGGCACCATGGCCAGAGGAAAGCAATTAGAAGCTTTTGCAAAAGAACATGATTTACATGTGCTTGCTATTTCTGACATTATTGAATATCGCTTACAAAATGAAAATATGATTGCAGAAGAAACAGGCGCTACCATTCCATTAGATCATTACGGAAAATTTAAAATATCTGTTTTCAAAGAGCGTTTTACTAATGCAGAACACATTATTTTAACTAGTGAAAAAAATCCTGCTGATAACAAACCAACATTAGTGCGCATACACTCTGCCTGCTTCACCGGCGATATCTTCTCATCACAACGCTGCGACTGCCACCAACAATTACATCATTCACTAAAACGCATCAGTGAAGAAGGTGGCATGATGATTTACTTAAATCAAGAGGGTCGTGGTATCGGTTTATTTAATAAAATTAAAGCTTATGGTTTGCAAGAACAGGGCCTAGACACTGTTGAAGCAAACGAAAAATTGGGATTACCTGCTGATCTTCGCGAATACCATATTGTTGCTAATGTACTACGCTATCGGAATATCCCTGCTATTCGCTTACTGACTAACAACCCCAGCAAAGTAGATAGCCTCAAAAAACACGGATTTGAAAATGTTACTCGAGAAGCCATGCCAGTTTTTAAAAATGAGCATAATGAACACTATTTAAAAACGAAAAAGGAAAAACTAAACCACGATATCAGCTTTCATCACCAAAACTAAAGGACACGATATGAGACATAAATATGCGATTATAGTTAGTGAGTTTAATGCACACATTACAGATAAATTATTAGAAGGCGCGCTGTCACGCTTAGCAGAGCACGGTGTAACCACTGATGATATAGATGTAATAAAGGTACCAGGTGCGGTAGAAATTCCATTAACTGCACAGTTATTAGCAAAAAAACAACGCTACCTGTCTATTATCTGTTTAGGTGCTGTCATTCGTGGTGATACAGATCATTATGATTATGTTTGTGAACAAGTAAGCAATGGCTGCCAACAAGTGATGCTTGCTTTTGAAATCCCTGTTATTTTTGGTATATTGACCACCAACAATGAAGAACAAGCGCAAGATAGAGTTGGTGGTAAAGAAGGCCATAAAGGCAAAGATGCAGCAGATGCAGCAGTTGCCATGACAACCATAATACAAACCATATAAATAGGATAATAATATGAAAATAAATAAAAAAATTGTTGCGATAGCATGTGGTATTAGCTTGCTATCAGGTTGCGCATCCATTGACCCCTACACCGGCCAAAAAACAACCAGTGACGCAACCGTTGGTACCGCCATCGGTGCAATTGGTGGTGCAGCAGTTGGGGCGCTAATTGGCGGCGAACGAGGGGCTTATATTGGTGCTGGCGTGGGTGCCTTAGGCGGTGGTGCGATTGGCTATAATATGGATAAACAAAATGCTGAATTACGCCAAGCATTAGTTGGATCTGGTGTGCAAGTGAGAAAGGTAGGCAATACCATCCAGTTAATCATGGCATCTGATGTTACCTTTGCAACCAATCAATCCAGCATTCAAAGCGGCTTCTACCCTACATTGGATTCTGTTGCTGTTGTATTTAGAAAATATGATAAGAATACCATTAATATTGTTGGTTACACTGATAACACAGGCAATCCATCTTATAATCAACAACTTTCTGAACAACGCGCACAAAGTGTTGGTAGCTATTTAATTTCTCGCGGCGTACCAGCTAATCGTATTTATACAAGTGGTCAAGGACAACGCAACCCAATTGCGTCTAATGCAACACCACAAGGGCGTTCATTGAACAGAAGAGTTGTTATTACATTAAGACCTATTTAATTTCAAAAGTGAATCCACCTTTATCTTCAGAGGTGGATTCACTGTTTACTCACTTATTCAAGCTCACTCCAACGCTCAAATGCCTTTTCTAAATCAGCCTCTACCCTCTTTAAATGCTCTAATGTCTTTGTAACCGTATCTGGATCTTTTTTATAAAAATTGGCATCAGAAATTGTTTGCTGAATCACCACCTGCTCTTTTTCTAGTTTTTCAATCAAAGCTGGCAATTCGTCTAATTCACGCTGTTCTTTATAACTGAGTTTTTTATTTTTTGTCGGAGGTGCCGCTTCAACAGGCTTATGTTCATTGACAGATGATTTGCTTGGGGTTGTTTTGGCTACTGCATCTTTTCGTTGCCGCAGATAATCTTGATAACCACCAACATACTCTGTTATCTTGCCTTCACCTTCAAACACTAACGTACTAGACACCACATTATCCACAAATGTCCTATCATGGCTTACTAATAGCAACGTACCTTGGTATTGACTGAGTAACTCCTCTAATAATTCTAGCGTTTCTATGTCTAAATCATTAGTGGGCTCGTCTAATACTAGCAAATTAGCAGGTTTACTAAACAACTTTGCCAATAACAAACGATTACATTCTCCACCTGATAATGCTTTTACAGGCGTACGGGCGCGTTCAGGTGTAAACAGGAAATCACCCAAATAACTCATAATATGCTTACGTTCAGTGCCCGTTTCAATCATATCACTGCCTTCAATGACATTATCAACTACTGTTTTTTCAAGATCTAAGGCCTGGCGTAATTGGTCAAAATAAGCAACTTGTAACTTTGTACCTAATATTATCTCACCTTGATCTGGCACCAACTTACCAAGCAATATATTTAATAATGTACTCTTGCCAACACCATTTGGCCCAATCAATGCAATTTTGTCACCACGCATAATGCGCATAGAAAAATCATTGATAATTGTTTTTTCATTAAACGAATGAGAAACATGGATGGCATCTACTACTAACTGACCTGACTTGACTGCTTCATTTGTATTAAACGAAGCTTTGCCTTGGACCTCACGACGCTCAGCCCTTGTTCTACGCATCGCTTCTAATGCACGTACACGACCTTCATTTCTTGTTCTTCTTGCTTTAATGCCCTGACGTATCCAGCGTTCTTCTTGCGCTAATTTTTTATCAAACTCTGCATTTTGTTTTGCCTCTGCATGTAGCATTTCTTCCTTGCGTCTTAAAAAGTTAGCATAGTCACCGGGCCAAGAAGTAAGTTGTCCTCGATCTAGCTCAATAATGCGTGTTGCTAACCGCTGCAGTAAGGCTCTATCGTGAGTAATAAACAATAAACCTATACCTAACGATAACAATTGATCTTCCAACCACTGAATAGCAGCCACATCTAAGTGATTAGTAGGCTCGTCTAGCAATAGTAACTCAGGAGAAGAAACTAATGCTTTTGCTAAAGAAGCACGACGCTGCCACCCACCCGATAAACTAGAAACCAGCTGTTCCGCATCTAATTCTAAACGGGTCAGTATCGTCTTAATGTTTTGTTCAAATTGCCAGCCATTAATAGCATCAATTTTTTGCTGCAATTGTTGCATTTCGGCTAAATCAGCATCCGTACAGTCATCTACCATTCGCTGAGTCACCGCATGATAAGCTGCCAATAAATCTCCCGCTTCAGCCAATCCCTTGGCAACATATTCATACACACTAATGTGTACATCTTGCGGCAATTCCTGCTCAAGGCGTGAAAGGCGCAAATTTGGTTTGCGTATGACACTGCCACTATCAGGCTGCAACGTACCATCAATGAGCTTCATCATGGATGACTTTCCAGCACCATTACGTCCAATTAAGCAAACCCGCTCACCTGTGCTAATTTGAAATCTAGTATTTTCCAATAGAGGATGCAGGCCGTATGCTAAGGAAATATTTTCTAAGGTAATTAAATAACTCATGCTAAATGATCTCTCTCTTCACAGGCTGATAACCAAGCATCTTCTATTTCAGTAATCTCTTTTTTTAACTGTGCTTGAGTTAATAAATGTTTTTGTAAATTTTCTTTTTGGTTAGGCTCGTATAAGCTCAAATCAGTTAATATATTCTCTATTTCACTGGATTTTTTCTGTAATTTTGCCAACTGATCTTCTAGCTTTTTAATCTTTTGCACTAAAGGTCGCAGCAACTCACGCTGCTTAGCATCCTGTTGTCTTTGTTCTTTACGAGAGATATCAGATTTGTTGATGGCATCTTTATCTGATAAGGCTTGCTGCTGACGACGATATTCAATCAACCATGATTGGTAATCACTTAAATCACCATCAAACGCTTGCATTTTTCCATCTGCTACTAATAACAGCTCGTCTGTTGTGGTGCGAACTAAAAATCGATCATGGCTAACCAGTATCATCGCTCCTTCGTATTCTTGTAAAGCAATACTAAGTGCATTACGCATCTCCAGATCAAGATGGTTAGTTGGCTCATCTAATAGTAATAAATTTGGCTGCTGCCACACGATAAGAGCAAGTGCTAAACGTGATTTCTCACCGCCTGAAAAATTACCTACTGGCTCAAAAACACGATCGCCAATGAAACCAAAGCCCCCTAAGAATTTTCGTAAATTTAACTCAGATTCCTGTTCTGCTAAGCGCCTTAAGTGCAATAAGGGTGTATCAGTCAAATGAAGATGATCTACCTGATGTTGCGCAAAATAGCCAATTTTAAGGCCAGCGCTATTTTCTACCGTTCCTAATGCGGGATCTATCTCACCCGCTAGCATTTTGATGAAACTGGATTTCCCAGCCCCATTTGGACCAAGCACCGCTATACGTTGTTTGGGGGAAATACTAAAATTTAATTGTTCTAACACCATTTTTTCGCCATATTGCACACGTGCTTTGTTCACTTGTAAAAGTGGATTGGGGCAATGGCCTGGTTGTTTAAATTCAAATTGAAATTCGGAATCTGCTTGCACAGCTAACACCAAATCCATTCTCTCAATCGCTTTTAGACGACTTTGCGCTTGTCTAGCTTTTGTTGCCTTATAACGGAAGCGCTCAACATAATCCCGCATATGTGCAATTTGTTTTTGCTGCTTTTCAAATGCTGCTTGTTGTACTTCCAATTCCGTTGCGCGTGTTTTTTCAAAGGTGGAGTAATTGCCTGTATATAGCTTTAATTGCTGATGCGCAATATGTGCAATATGGTCAACGGTTGCGTCCAGAAAATCCCTATCATGTGAAATAAGAACCAGCGTGCCTTGATACTTTGCCAACCATTGCTCTAACCATAACACCGCATCTAAATCTAAATGGTTAGTCGGCTCATCTAATAATAAAACATCTGAACGACACATCAGCGCTTTTGCGAGATTGAGTCGCATGCGCCAACCACCAGAAAATCCACTCACCGGCTTGGCATGATCACTGTATTGAAAGCCTAAGCCATCTAATAACTGCGCTGCTCTTGCAGGCGCACTATAACCATCAATAATATTCAGCTTTGCATGCAATTCACCAATTTTTACCCCATCATGCTCTGTTTCAGCTGCGAGCAATTGGCGCTCAAGGTCTCTTAGCTCTTTATCACCATCTAACACATAATCCAGCGCTGAGGCGGCATAGGCGGGTGTTTCTTGTGCAACATGTGCTAGCGTCATCTGCTTGGGGATTTTAAGCTCCCCTGTGTCAGGCGCCAGCTGCCCTAACAACATGGCAAATAAACTGGATTTACCTGTACCATTTGCACCAATAATGCCTATGCGTTGTCTTTGAAAAATAGACCAAGTCACGCCATTGAGCAAAATATTAGCGCCTCGTCTTAATACGATATTATTTAGAGTAATCATGGTTAGCTACATCATATGAATTGGCAGGCATTATATATGCTTTCCTTGATTTTGAGCAAATAAGCATGCTAATTTTTGTGCTCTTTAGATATACTTATCAGGATGATGCCATGCGTTTTTATCTATTACTTATCTTACTTTTCAGCCACCCTATTTTTGCAATGAATGCACCAACCACCTGCCCTAGCACAACTTCTATACAGTATGACGGTGTTGATCAATATGCCCAAGATCCTAATAATGCTAAAACCTGGGCTGTCGCACACAAAAATAGCCATTATAATACCAAGCAAAATTGGTCATTTATGATTCTTGCAGAGAATACAAAAGACCGTAATGATGCCTTCCGTAAAGCTGAGAAAGCACTCAATAGCTTACACCACCCAATTGGCCCTAAAAAAATGAAAAATACGGATGTGTGGACGTGTTACTATGAGAATGACTATCACTATACGGCTGTTGCCGTCACCCCACCCGTCTCTATGCAAGGGTATCAAACTAGAAAGTAGCCTTGAAAGCTGTATAATTCACTGCTTTGCAATCATGAGAACAAGAAGGAAACAGCAATGATTACGCTACATACTAACCATGGCGATATTAAGCTAGAACTAGACACCGAAAACACCCCTAATACAGCTAATAACTTCTTAGAATATGCCAAAGAAGGCTTTTATAATGGCACTATTTTTCACCGTGTGATGAATGGTTTTATGATTCAAGGTGGTGGCTTTGATGCCGATATGAATCAAAAACAAACCAAGGCAACCATTAAACACGAAGGCAAAAAAGGCCAAGAAAATAAGCGTGGTACCATTGCAATGGCACGTACCTCAGATCCACACTCCGCTACCGCTCAATTCTTTATCAATGTAGTAGACAATGATTTCTTAAACTTTACTGCTGAATCTGGTAATGCATGGGGCTATTGTGTATTTGGTAAAGTAGTAGAAGGTATGGAAGTAGTTGATAAAATTAAAGGCGTTGCAACAGGTAACCGCAATGGCCATCAAAACGTTCCTTTAGAAGCGGTTATCATCGAATCTGTAGACGTTGCATAAGCTATCTATCTTGGCTGAAATATTCTTTATTTCAGCCAAGGATACTTATCTACCACTCCACCACCTTCCCATTCTTAATTAATTGCCACAATGGCTGATTCCCCATGTAATAAATCAGCTCAACCGGCTCAGCAACATCCCATACAGCAAAGTCAGCCACTTTACCCACGACTAAACTTCCATGCGTATCCGCTAATCCTAACGCTTTGGCAGCATGCACAGTCACACCTAATAAAGCCTCTTCCGGCGTCATTTGAAATAATGTACAAGCCATATTCATCACCAGTGGTAAAGAAAGAATCGGTGAAGTACCTGGGTTACAATCCGTTGCTAATGCCATTGGAATTTTATATTTTCTCAATGCTGAAATAGGTGGCAGTTTTGTTTCACGTAAAAAATAAAACGCCCCTGGCAATAAAACAGCAACCGTACCTGATGCTGCCATTGCTTTTATACCTGCTTCAGATAAATGCTCTAAATGATCAACAGACAACGCTTGATAATTTGCAGCCAATTGAGCCGCACCTGAATCAGATAATTGCTCGGCATGGCACTTAACACTCAAACCTAAGGCTGTTGCTTGTTTAAATACACGTTCAGTTTGTGACAGGTTAAAAGCAATATGCTCACAAAACACATCTACTGCATCTGCTAGGCCTTCTGCTGCGATAGCGGGCAGCATTTCTTCACAAACTAGATCAATATACTCATCCGCTTGGTTTTTATATTCTAAGGGTAAAGCATGCGCACCTAAAAATGTTCTTTTAACAGTAATCGGTAGAATTTTTTCTATCCGCCCTGCAATTTGCAACATTTCCATTTCTGTTTCTAAATCTAAGCCATAACCTGATTTAATTTCTATGGTTGTTGTCCCATTTTTAATAAGAGCCCGCACTCGCCTCAACGCCGC
>CAYZRM010000037.1:12876-17229 GCA_964480845.1 uncultured Coxiellaceae bacterium
TACACCATTTATCCAAATACTATCCCATTGCCTTATCATGAATACTTACTCTTGCCATTATGAGTTATCTGCATGAGAATACTACATCATCTCTCTCGGAGGCTACCATGGACTGGAATAGCTACTACATAGCACCAACATCAGAACACTGGCAAGGACGATCCGATACCCCAGATAAAGGCGCTTTCTTCAAGATTGTTCAATTATTAGACCTTAAACAGCCAATACAACATATTTCACCACCCAATAATCATCAAGCCATCCAAAATGCATTTGCCTTTTTAGGCTTTGCTTGTGATGAAGGCGTTAAAAGAAACCAAGGCAGGCCTGGTGCAGCCTCAGGGCCGATAGCCATCAAAAAAGCGATTGCAAAACTGCCTGTCCATGTTAATAACTTTACATGCTACGATGCTGGCGATATCACTTGCGAAAATGGCAACCTAGAAGAAGCTCAAGCAGCGCTAGCAGAAGCCGCCATGAGATTGCTTAAAAATAATATTACACCGATTATTCTAGGCGGTGGCCATGAGCTAGCTTGGGGTCATTATCAAGGCATCCACCAAGCCTACCCACAAGACGATGTCTCCATTATTAATTTTGATGCTCATTTTGATATGCGCCCACTGCCAGAAAATGGTAAAGGCAGCTCAGGCACGCCTTTTTTCCAAATTGCTGACTTACTAAAGAAAGAAAATCGCCCGTTTTATTATAGCTGCATCGGTATACAAGCGACTGGCAATACAAATACGTTGTTTGATATTGCAGAGGATACCAATACCAGTTGGTTAACAGCTGAAGATTTACTCCCTGAGCATCAGAAAAAATGTGATGCCTTTATTAATCGTATTATTTTCTACAAGAAATTTATTTATCTATCTTTATGCTTAGATGTGTTAAATGCAGCCGTTGCACCTGGTGTCAGTGCACCTCAACCCATGGGGGTTACACCTTGGCAAATCTTGCCTTACATCAGAAAATTAGCGGCTTCTAGCAAAGTGATTAGCTACGATATTGCAGAATTACTGCCTGAAAAAGATATTGATCAACGTACAGCTAAGCTAGCTGCAACATTTATTTATGAAATCATACACCATCATGTTTCGCCATATTAAGGAAAATGCTACATGGATAAGCAACCTAGACATGATACGTCTAGACATATACAAGCCCCTCATGGAACTAAACTAACCGCAAAGAGCTGGCTAACAGAAGCTGCTCTTCGCATGCTAATGAACAACCTTGATCCTAATGTCGCTGAAATTCCTAGTGATTTAGTGGTCTATGGCGGTATAGGACGAGCAGCTCGTGACTGGACATGCTATGACAAGATCATAGAGTCTCTTACCCATCTAAATGAAGATGAAACACTGCTGATACAATCAGGCAAACCTGTAGGTATATTCAAAACACATGCCGACGCACCCAGGGTCCTTATTGCCAACTCTAATCTAGTACCCCACTGGGCGAATTGGACACATTTTAATGAGTTAGATAAAAAAGGCCTGATGATGTATGGGCAGATGACAGCAGGATCATGGATATACATCGGCAGTCAAGGGATTGTTCAAGGTACCTATGAAACGTTCTGTGAAGCGGGGCGTCAACATTACCAAGGTAATCTTAATAGTCGGTGGATATTAACAGCAGGCCTTGGTGGTATGGGTGGTGCACAACCATTAGCAGCTACAATGGCTGGCGCGTCTATGCTTGCGATTGAATGTGACCCTAAGCGCATACAGCGGCGTTTGGAAACTGGCTATTTAGATAAACAAGCTAGTGATTTAGATGAAGCACTAGCATTAATTCATCACGCATGTCAAAACAAGCAACCTATTTCTGTTGGCTTGCTAGGTAATGCAGCAGATATTTACCCTGAATTAGTAAAGCGTGGCGTCAAACCCGACCTAGTCACTGATCAAACAAGTGCACATGATCCTTTAAATGGTTATTTACCCCGTGGCTGGACGCTAGCTGAAGCCGACGCCTTACGCCATACTCACCCAGAAAAAGTAGTAGAGGCAGCCAAGCAATCGATCGCTATTCAAGTACAAGCCATGCTTGCCTTCCACGCTCAAGGTATCCCCACTGTTGATTATGGCAATAATATCAGGCAAATGGCTTTAGAAACTGGCATCAAAAATGCATTTGATTTTCCTGGCTTTGTACCAGCCTATATTAGACCCTTATTTTGTCGTGGAATAGGTCCTTTTAGATGGGCAGCATTATCCGGCGATCCAGAAGATATCTATCGCACTGACGCTAAAGTAAAAGAACTATTACCGCACGACAAACATTTACACCAGTGGTTAGACATGGCTAAAGAACGCATACACTTTCAAGGATTGCCCGCCCGTATTTGCTGGGTAGGCTTAGGTGATAGAGCGCGTCTAGGCCTTGCATTTAATGAGATGGTAAAAAATGGTGAGTTAAAAGCACCTATTGTCATAGGGCGGGATCACTTAGATTCAGGCTCTGTTGCTAGCCCAAATCGTGAGACAGAAAGCATGCAAGATGGCTCAGATGCTGTCTCTGACTGGCCGCTATTAAATGCTTTATTAAACTGTGCTAGTGGCGCAACATGGGTAAGCTTACATCACGGTGGTGGTGTCGGCATGGGATTTTCTCAACACTCAGGGATGGTCATTGTTGCAGATGGTAGTGACACTGCTGCTAAACGGCTAGAGAGAGTATTAACCAATGATCCCGCCACTGGTGTCATGCGGCATGCAGATGCCGGATATGATATTGCAATTAAATGTGCAAAAGAAAAAAATCTAGTATTACCAATGATAGATTAAGTCGCCATGGCATAACGTACTGAGTTATGCCTATTAATGAAGAAACAGAGGAAAAAATAGTGGAATTTTTACTAACGCCTGGAACACTCACCTATCAAGACATTCGTTTACTCCTAAAAGAATCCACCAAACTGGCATTAAATCCGACTTGCTATACTGACATTGATAATGCTGTCAATGTGATTAATAAAATTATTGAGGAAGATAAAACAGTCTATGGTATTAATACAGGCTTCGGTGCACTGGCTAATAAAAAAATACCTGAAGATGATTTAGCATTGTTACAACGCAGCATTGTCTTATCTCATGCAGCAGGTATTGGAGAATTACTGGCAGATAATATTGTTAGACTAATACTCGTTTTAAAAATTAATAGCCTAGCACGTGGTTTTTCAGGCGTGCAAAGATACACAATAGAATGTCTTATCAAGTTACTCAACGCTTGCGTCTATCCATGTATTCCTGAAAAAGGCTCTGTGGGTGCTTCTGGCGATTTAGCACCTTTAGCTCACCTAAGTCTAGCTTTAATTGGCGAAGGACAAGTACGTTATCAAGGAAAAATAATACCCGCCTTAGAAGGTTTAAAGATTGCCGGGATATCATCTCCTATTGAGCTTGCGCCTAAAGAAGGATTGGCTTTATTAAATGGCACACAAACATCGACTGCTTTAGCAATTATTGCATTATTTGAAGCTGAGAATATTTTTAGCGCTGCTTTAGTCACTGGTGCACTCACAGTAGACGCAGCATGTGGTAGCCGAACCCCATTTGATGAACGCATCCACTTAGTACGCGGTCACACTGCACAAATTCAAACAGCTGCTATCTTACGTGATTTATTAGACAATAGTAGCATTCAAGAGTCACACAAACAGTGTGAAAAAGTACAAGATCCTTACTCCCTACGCTGCCAACCACAAGTGATGGGTGCCTGCTTAATGCAGCTACGTTACGCACATCATGTATTACTTACCGAAGCAAATGCTGTTTCTGATAATCCACTCATTTTTTCAGCACAAGAAGAAATTTTATCTGGTGGTAATTTCCATGCAGAACCAGTTGCGTTTGCAGCAGATGCTATTGCTGTCTGTATAGCCGAAATGGCAGCACTTTCCGAACGACGCATCGCACTATTAGTAGACCCACACTTCAGTGGCCTCCCCGCATTTTTAGTTAATGAGTCAGGTATTAACTCTGGATTTATGATTGCACAGGTAACAGCTGCCGCACTAGCTAGCGAAAATAAATCACTAGCTCATCCAGCCAGTGTAGATAGCCTACCAACATCCGCTAATCAAGAAGATCATGTCAGCATGGCAACATTCGCTGCACGGCGATTATTCACTATGCTAGAAAATGCAGCAGGCATTATTGGCATAGAATTACTGGCTGCATGCCAAGGAATTGATTTTAGACGCCCATTGAAAACATCTGATGCACTAGAGTCTGTTCATAGAGCAGTGCGTGAGCATGTTACTTTTTATGATAAAGATCGTTACTTTTCCCCTGATATAGTAAAAGCAACTGAGTTTGTGCGTACAGAATTCTTATGGGA
>CAYZRM010000038.1:0-16681 GCA_964480845.1 uncultured Coxiellaceae bacterium
CTGGCCAAGACCAACGCCAGCTGGTTATTGTTGGTCCTTGCTCTATCCATGATACAGAAGCAGCCCTAGACTATGCCACACAACTCAAGCAAATAGCTGACCGATATCAAGATGAATTACTTATAATCATGCGGGTATATTTTGAAAAACCTAGAACCACCGTTGGGTGGCGAGGATTAATTAACGATCCACACTTAGATGGTAGTCATGATATTGCTTTAGGCCTCACCTTAGCCCGCCAGTTATTATTGAAGATAAACGATCTTGGCTTAGCCGCTGCCACAGAGTTTTTAGATCCTATTACACCGCTTTACCTAGCAGATCTCGTCTCTTGGGGAGCAATCGGTGCACGTACGACTGAGAGTCAACTACATCGTCAATTAGCTGCCAGCCTACCCATGCCTATCGGATTCAAAAATAATACTGATGGTAATATACAAGTGGCAATTGACGCCATCTTGGCAGCACAAGACCCTCATGCTTACTTAAGTGTGGACCAGCAAGCACAACCCGCGATTATCCGGGCACCAGGCAACCCTAACTGCCATATTGTGTTAAGAGGTGGGCGTTATGGACCCAATTACAGCCCGGAAGACATACAATTTACTAGTAACCAATTAAAAACACATCAATTAACCCCTCGCTTAATGATTGATTGCAGCCATGGCAACAGCCATAAAAATTACCTACAGCAAACCCAAGTAGCTGAAGCTATCAGCAATCAAATTACGCTTGGCAACAAAACTATTTGCGGCATTATGTTAGAAAGTAATCTCGTTGCTGGCAAACAATCACTAGGCAATTCACTCGTTTATGGACAAAGCATTACTGATGCCTGCCTGTCACTCGCCGAGACTAGCCCCATACTGGAAAAATTAGCACATGCTGTTAAAAGGAGCGCCTCATGAATCAAGAACAAAATACAGCCTATATTAATCGCTTATGGGACAGCAGCATTATTCCAGCCTTGATGGATTACATTAAAATACCCAATAAATCACCTCAATTCGACAAAGATTGGCAGGCAAACGGCTATATGGACCAAGCAGTCAGTTTAATTGCTGACTGGTGTAAAGCACATGCTATAGAAGGTATGACACTGGATATTATCCGCTTAGAAAATCGCACCCCTGTGATCCTCATTGATATCCCTGGCAACAACGATGACACCGTCTTACTATACGGCCACCTAGATAAACAACCCGAGATGACAGGTTGGAGTGACGGATTACATCCTTGGAAGCCAGTATTACTGGGTGACAAGCTATACGGTCGTGGTGGCGCTGATGATGGCTATGCTGCCTTTGCATCACTCACAGCCATCAAATCATTACACGAACAACAAATTCCACACGCACGCTGTGTTATCTTAATTGAAGCGTGTGAAGAAAGCGGCAGCTATGATTTACCTTTCTATATTGATGCGCTAAAAGATCGCATTGGCGAGCCCAGCCTAGTCATTTGCTTAGACTCTGGTTGTGGCAACTATGAACAACTATGGATGACAACCTCCTTGAGAGGCTTAGCAGGCGGCACCTTAACCATCGATGTTTTAAAAGAAGGCATTCATTCTGGTCAAGGCAGCGGTATTGTTCCATCAGCTTTTCGCATCCTGCGCCAATTACTCAATCGCTTAGAAGATGAGAAAACAGGAAATATCATTCTAAGTGATCTACATGTAGATATACCCAGCCAACGTATAGAGCAAGCAAAAGCAGCAGCCGCCATCCTTGGTGACAGTGTTTATGAAAATCTGCCCCTAGCCTCTAAAGTAAAACCAGAATTTGACTCTCCGGCAGAACTTATCTTGCGCCGAACCTGGAAACCTGCCTTATCTGTGATTGGTAGCGAAGGCATGCCTAATATAGCCGATGCAGGCAACGTAACCCTCCCTCGTTTATCGGTTAAATTATCCATGCGCCTCAGCCCAACCTGCTCCCCAGATGGGGCTGTCAAAGCTATTAAACAGGCCTTAGAAAAAGATTCTCCATATAATGCCCATGTACACTTTGAAATAAATGATACTGGCCCTGGTTGGAATGCACCTACTGAAGAACCTTGGCTCATAGAAGCGGCTAATCAAGCCTCCCTAACATATTTTGGCAAAGAAGCAATGTATATGGGTGAAGGAGGTTCTATTCCATTCATGGGGATGCTAGGTACAAAATTCCCTAAGGCACAATTCATGATTACAGGCGTATTAGGCCCCCATTCAAATGCTCACGGACCCAATGAATTCCTACATATTCCTATGGGAAAGAAATTAACGGCTTGTGTAGCCCAAGTACTTGCTGAACATTTCAAGAAACCATCCTCCAAATAGCTAATGTATCATCCCCGCCTTCGCAGCGTTGTTGCAGATTTTTCTTCTACCTTGTCGTGGCGCGACTTGATCGCGCCATCCAGGAAATGCCGCCATCACAGAAATAGGCCGATTAAAAACCATCAAAAACACACCATTATTCTAACTTTTAGCAAAAAAATAACACCTTTAACATGTTGTATTATTTAGACATTTTTAAATAATTAACACATATATTGATCATATTCTTTTAAATCCAGTACAATAAAGCGCTCAAAGAAAGCAAATAATAAAAAACACACAAAATAATAAACAATTATTATAAGAAGAAAATAAAAACATGGATACTCGTTATCATTACAGCGAGGGCGTGGATACGTTATTTAGCGCTCAACATAAACTATTTAGCACATCTCGCGCTAAAAATGGAAAGCGAATACATGATGACTCACCACCTCACCCTGCAAAACGGACATGCCCCTACTCGGATTTTGGCAGGACAACAACCGGATTTGAAATAAAAGCCCCTCAACCACAAAGATTAATAACGTCCGCATTACTGATTGATGGAGCATTCACCTGCAATAGTAGAAGTGGTACTGCTATTGGTATAGATGCGTCCACATTCAAAGATATACCTAGCCATCTCCCCCCAAAACGTGCATTCTGCACAACACCCAATGGAACACCTTTGTGCGTAGAAGTAGAAGAGCTTAGTGAGAGCGGTGAACGCATCACCCATCAATTATCTCTCGTGTTGCGCACCGATGCTGCCAATATTTACTCCAATGATCCAGAGCTAAAACCCGTTACTCGCATGCCTACTAATACCTTATGCAAATCAAACCCCATTTTTGAAAATGAAGCTATTGCAAAAGTCAAACTTGCACAAGCAAATTACAAGCAACAACTGCTTGAAATCACACCCAAACAACAAGCAAACATCATTAAACTAAATCATCGCAATCAGAATCAACTGATGGCATCTTCATCTGGTCACACACAACAAGCCCGTGCCAGTGATTATGTTAAGAATTTTGCTTTAGAACTAGGTAAATGTGAGTGGCTACATTTAATAGGTTATTTTATTGCTGGAGAAGAAAAACAGCATGAAGGGAACTTGGTAGCAGGCACTGCACATGCTAATACAGAAATGCTACTTGCTATTGAGAAACATATCCCTACCATTAGAGCAGCCTACCCTGACAAATTTACTATCAACGTTAAGGCAGAGCTACTATCTCATGGCTCACAAATTGCTAATAGCATTCATTATACAGTGATAACAGAAGATTTTGAGTTTACATTGACTTTTAACGCTCAAACCACCAATAAACCACATGCTGTATATGAGTACTATTTTAAGCAAATCATTGAGAACCTAATTAATAAACATAAAAATCAAAAAATGGCTGACACTACCCTTACAGAGCAGCCAGAACAACCCACCACCCCGCCACCGGTGATTCTTCCTTACTTTAAGAAAAACCCTATCCCAGGTGCGCCCAAGAAAAATGGCCTGTTTACAAAATATGAGGGGAATGAAGAAAATATCGACCCAAAGCAACCATTAGGAACAGCATATCCAGCACGCGCAATTATCTTTTAATATGTGATGTGACATGACAGACTAGCCGTCATTGTAAGCGTAGCGTAGCAATGACGGAGTGCGCAAGAATACTTAACCTTTAACTCAAGGACTACTACGCCAGCTAGGATGACTCCATGAACCCGTTACCAAGTATTCATGTGTTGTTACTTTATTAACACCTGAAGATACCACTTTACTAACAGCATAAGCCCCCACACCCACTAATGGATTTAATGTCACCAATGCAGCTGCCACAGGAATGCTAGAAGTGATATAAGGCGTCACACTCAACTTCAAATCATAATCTTTTTTCACCAAACCAATACGACCATCAATACCTACTCGTGCAACAGGCCCCTCAAAACGAGTGTTATTTGTTAAAAGATTTCCATTCTTAAAAACAAAGTCACCTTTGAGATAATCAAAGCTATAACCCTTTTGGAAGATATCACTAAAATCAAATGACAAACGCCTAGGAATTGTTTGCAAACTAAAAATACTCAGCATCTTCCCCAAATCCATTTTAGCACTGCTAGTTTCACCAATATCAACAATACGTCCCTTATTAATATCTAGAGACGCCTCGCCGTTTAGACTTGTCAAGCTAGGTGAGAAAGGTGCGCCTACCCATGACAACCTAAAGTCTACCCGACCTTTTTTAGCAATAAAATTATGCACATCAAAGCCATAATACGTCAGTAAATTACTGACATTACCGGAAGAGGCAACACCTTGTAGCTGAGTAGTATAAGCGCCATTGACATCAGCCCAACTGCCAGTAGCGTGCAAATCGGTTTCTTGTGTTGAGATTGTTAGATTGTCTATCTTAATATTTTTACCATTTGGTGAAGTCTTGAAGACCACCTGACCCAAAGGCAGAGCACCCACTTGAACCATCCTTGCTCTGAAAGCAATCCCTGGTAACTCTCCAAGTACGGTATCCAATTTGATAGGTGCGCTAGCATCTGACATATCCAATCTAAGCTGCTGGAAATCTGCCGTTACAACGTCCTGCTTAGTCATATGCATTGGTATAGTCACACTACCACTAATGCCCGGTGTATCTAAAGAAATCACCCAGTCATTAACAGATGGCATTGCGTTGACAAACAAATCACCATAATGCACCTGTGCACGCATTGGCTGACTATCAGGTATCGTTAAATCAGCTACAAAATGACGCTTAACATTTGCCGCCTTTCCAAACCGACCTGGCAAATCAACTGTCACCCCAACCAGGTCAGAGACCAGATGAATATCCATGGGTGCGTCTAAAGAAAAATCCAAATTACCACGAATATCTGTTGTTCCCGTGACCACCTTTGAGAACGGTATCTTTAACCAAGCTTCAATATCAGCAATATTGAGTTGATTAGCAATGCTTGCCCTAACAACAGATAGTGCTTTTGTTTTTTGAATGGTTGCCAGGCTAAACTGTAAAGGCTTACCAAATAGGCTAGCTTTCACAACCTCTGCTGTTGTTGTCTTTTCAGTAAAATGAACCAACCCTGTTAGCTGATCAATCTTTAAATGCCAAGGAACCAAATCCATTTCCGCATTTGCAATATTTAAGTCGCCCTTCACAACCGTTTGATCTGGATCTTTTAATGGGATCGTTAGGCCTAACGTTAAGCTAAGCGGCCCTTTAAACTCAACATTTTTAAACATCTTACCTAGTGATTTATTTAAGGGGCTATGATGAATATAAGAAAATGCGTGAGTAAAATCCGTCTCAACGGGCTGCACTGTATCAACTTGAAGAATCTGTGGCGCCTCATCTCCCAAATAGGGAATAACCCCATGCAATCGCCCTAAATTAACACCAGCACTTACCGCTTTTTGTGTATCAATCACAATTTGTCGGCCCTGAAAAACAAGCGTTGCATCCACCCCTTCAAGCATAGGCCAATCTGGCGCGAATTTAAAATCCACCCCTTTTACGTCCCCAGAAATTTTAAACAACCCCTTACCATGATCAAAGGGATAATCTTTTAAAGGACCGCGCACAATAGCTACCCCATTCTCGACATAGCCAGAAAAGAAAGCTGATTTTAGCCATTGATTTAATGGCTGATCAAAATGTTTGAGCGGTAAATACGTTGTAATATTTTTTGCTTGATGGAGAGTAAAGCGACCGCTAATGTCAGACCACAAAGGACTGCTTTCTGTATTACTCACAGCAGCTTTTACATCTGCGGTAATATCCGCATTCTGAATATGCAAATGCTGGCTACTAACCTGCCAATCATTATTAGGCTGTATCTTAACTACCACATCGCCTGTTAGCGAATCAAGGTCAATCGGGTTAGCAAAAACATTATCTAAGTGAAACATGCCTTGATGCGTTTTGAAACTTAAAATGCCTTGCGCATTACGCCATTTCACATCTGCCGTTATGTTCTCCACACCAGGAAAATGCTGATAAGCATGAACACCAAATTGTGCTAGCGTTGCTTCAATATTAAATTGACGCCAATCTGCCCAGGTTGCTGGAAAATGGATTGTCGCATTTTGCACACTACCAGTTATTGCTAAGCGCTTTGCTACTTCTTGTATATTTTGAGGCAACAAGGGAGAACAATAGGTTTGTAGATCAGCCAAATCTACAAACCCCAATTTTAGCAATTGAGGCATCAACTCACCCGTTTCATTGGGCTGGGCACTTACATAAAAACTGGTCATAGGCCACAAGCGCTCTGGCATATCAATTAAGATATCATCGCCCGCCAAGACTTGTAATACGCCTTCTTGCTTCCAACCTAAATTGGCACTCAGGCGATTAAATTGATGAACTTGATTATCATGCACCGTATGCAGGACCAGATTATACGCTTGAAATTGCGTTTGCAGACGGTGAAAACCACCATTATACCAAGAGCCCCAAATTTTTGCGCTCACAACCCCTTTATCTAAGCGCCAATTCTTACCCTGGGGTAATTGCTCCTTCCACGCATCAACAGAAAATCCAGATATATACAAATAAACTTGCGCATTTAATTTATCTAAATCAACGTGTTCACCTTGCCACTGCACAGCAACATCTACCTTAGTAGGAATATGCTGATGTAATATCGCTTTACCGATAATATTGTGCTGATTATCATCATTTTCAAAACGTAAATCAGCTAGTGTCAAATCATATTTTTTTTGTGCTGCATTACTAAAATGAACATCTATATTGCGCAAGATTAATCTTGGCTGCTTGGATAGCCAATTAAGCGCCTCTGTTATTTTTGACGCTTCAGTCGACTGATCAGTCAATCCATCAAATGAGAAACCCCTAATAGTATACTCACCATTCTTCGCTTGATTTATACCAACAACAGCACCTGACAGCATTACCCCACTCACTACCGGCTTGCGATGAATCAATGTCTGCGGTAATGAAATAAACACACTAATACGTTTAATATTTTGCAAGGACATCTGCGTGTCCTTATCTAAAATAGATACTCTACGTAACGTAATTTCAGGCTGATATTGATACCAACCTAAACGAACTTTTTCAATTTTGACTGGATAACCTAATAAAACACCTGCCCACTTTTCTGCGTCGGCTTTATGGTTATCAAGAATGGGCACTATCGCTCGTGAAACAATCACAACAACCGCTGTTAATACGATCAAAGCAGCTACCGCATACATTGTTAAACGCACAAATGACGTTATCATCCTAGTCACGGATCATCCTCTTAATATAATGGGTGTTGCCATGCCAAGTGGCTGCAATGGATCGTGTTAAGTTAGCTTAAATCGGTATTGGCAATCTCTTAATAGCACAGAAAGCCAAGGCCACAATAGCATACTAGTCAGAGATGATAACCAGTACAAGTGACTATCTGGTAGCTTGCCAATAAACCCTTGAATACAATAAAGCATAAATTGATACATTAGGCAAAAGAACAAGATGCTTAAGCTTTGCTGTAAAATAGGATACATTCTAATGCGGATATACATACTAGAAATAAAATAAATAACGACTGTATAAGCTAACGCATGCTCACCCAATAAGGTGCCATTCAATAAATCCATGATTAAACCAGTGACCCAAGCAACCCCCATACCTACTCTATGTGGCATCGCCATTGTCCAGTAGATTAACACTAACAACACCCAAGCCGGGCGCATCCATAGTGTCCATTCAGGCATAGGCAATAAGGTCAGTATCAGCGCAATAAAGATGCTTAATAATATAGCAAACCAATTATTCATGTTTTTTATACCACACTAATAATACTTGTCGGCTACTAGATAAATGTGCAGTTGGCTGCAAATAAACGGTAGAAAATTGATGCCCAGGATCCTTATCAACATTAATCACCTGACCTACCGGATACCCCTCGGGGTAACGATCACCTAAGCCTGATGTAATAAAAATATCGCCTGGTTTTAAGTCCGCTGTTTTAGAGACATAATTTAAACGAATACGACCTGAGTAAGAATCACCAACAGCAACTGCTCGCATACCATTTCGTGCACTCTGCACTGCCACACCACTTTGAGGATCATTAACCAAGATCACACGACTAGTAATAGGCCCCACCTGCGTAACCTGCCCCATCACACCATTTGCATCAAGCACGGGCTGACCAATGTAAACGCCATCCCTGCTACCTTTATCTAGTATCACCTGCTTGACGAAAGGCTGCACATCCACGGCCAATAATTCAGCAATTAAGGTCTTATGCTGAATTTTACGAGAAGATTGAAACAACTCTTTCAGATAACTATTTTCAGACTCAACAGCAACTAAACGCTGCACTTGTGAACGCAACAGCAACTGCTCGGCTTTTAACTGTAAATTTTCTTTTACCAAATGATCATGGGAACTCACCATGCTCTTAAGGTCATCATAAACCTTAGACGGCCAGCTCACCATATATTGAAAAGGGGCCACTGGTAAAGAAAGTGCATCGCGAATGGGCGCAAAACTCTCCGAACGCCTATCCAACACCATTAATAAAATGGCAAGGATGGCTAGAAAAGTTAAGCGCAACCCAGGCTGTGATTCACGGGTAAATATTGAACGAATTGCCTTACCCTCTTAACGCTATTCCTGTAATAGAAAGTCAACACCAGAGGTGTCTATCATTTCTAATGCTTTACCACCACCACGTGCAACGCAGGTTAATGGTTCATCTGCAATAATCACAGGTAAGCCAGTTTCTTCCATAAACAAACGATCAATGTTGCGTAATAATGCACCGCCGCCTGTCAGTACCATACCACGTTCAGCAATATCCGCTGCTAATTCGGGCGGAGCCTGCTCTAATGCAGCACGAACCGCACCCAGAATGCCAGACAATGGCTCTTGTAGTGCTTCTAATACTTCATTGGATGAAATAGTAAAACTACGAGGAATACCCTCTGCAAGATTACGACCGCGGACTTCCATTTGCAGCATTTGATTTAAAGGATAAGCAAGACCAATTTCATGCTTGATACGTTCAGCCGTTGATTCCCCGATTAAAATACCGTAGTTACGACGAACATAGCTCACAATGGCCTCATCAAAGCGATCACCGCCAATACGAACGGAAGCCGCATAAACAATGCCGTTTAAAGAAATAATAGCAACTTCAGTTGTACCACCACCGATATCAACCACCATAGAACCACGCGCTTCCTCTACTGGCAAACCCGCACCCATGGCAGCAGCCATCGGTTCTTCTAGTAAGTACACTTCTCGCGCACCAGCACTAATCGCTGATTCACGAATAGCACGACGCTCTACTTGAGTAGAACCACTAGGTACAGAAACTACTACACGTGGACTAGGACGGAAAATACGGCTCTTGCGACTGGAATGCACTTTCTTGATAAAATATTGCAACATTTTTTCAGTAACATAGAAATCAGCTATCACACCATCTTTCATCGGACGGATAGCGCTAATATTGCCTGGCGTACGACCTAACATTAGCTTTGCTTCGCTACCAACAGCCACGACAGTTTTTTGACCATTCGTTTCACCACCCTGGCGAATTGCCACTACAGATGGCTCATTCAAGACAATACCAACACCGCGTACACAGATAAGTGTATTTGCTGTGCCAAGGTCGATAGACATATCATTTGAATAATAACCGCGTATTGCTTTAAACATGGGAAGCATATCCTTTGAATTCGATTTCGTATTACGAAGCATTCTACTCAAATTAAATGTGTGAAGCCAAGGACTAAATTGATTAGCTTGTTGGTTATCAACCCATTGATATTTCAAGAGATCAAATATTAACCAGAAAATAATTTATAATGTAAATTAGTGGTGGATGGACCCATTATAATATTTCATTAAGCTTGGTGGATTATCATACTGGAATAAGTAAGGTAAAGAAGGGTTTTGATGATGTCTGATAGAGAAAATCAACAAACTATTGCCAAGCGGCTAATAAACGAAATTGGTGACTACGATATCTCAGAAATCATGCCTGAGCTCAGCCCTCTTAGCCAACAGGCACTGTATAAAGAATGCGACGAATATCAAGCTAAACACAAAAACCTTATCCGTCGTTATAAGAAAACGCACTCCGACCCCACTATTCTACCAGCAGCAGACAGCGATGAGAGCCACTTTTTCCGCATCTGCTTTATTAATCACATCAGTCGCATTATTTCATCCAACCACCCCCATTATAACGACCTTGATGGGGGCAAAACACGCCGCATCAATCCAGAAAGCGCCACCGTCTCATTAATGCAATTTCTAGGCCAAGAAGGTAGTGAGTTGTACAAGCTAGCGTTAAAAGAAGAAAGTGCTAGCATTGACTTTCGTGACAGCGTGATGAGAAATGCTACCAAGCATTTTACTGGAAAAAAATGGTCTACCAAGCCCATTATCGTCATGGCTGGCCCCTCAAGCGCAGGAAAAACCAGAGCATCTTATAAAGCCATCGAAAATGCAGATCAATTCCTCCCTAAGCAAGATGGGATGGAAGGCAACACGGTGATCTTTATTGACGGCGGTATCATTAGAGAGACATCTCAGGTACGTAAATTAGCTATCCAAGCAGCGAATGCTAATGGCTATAGCGGCATTTTAGACTTGCATGATAAAAGTAGCATTCTTGAACGCATCAAAAACAATTTACAAATAGCAGCCACACACACGGACCACGGCATGATCGTCCCCTTAACTTTCTCTAAAGCTGGTATACCAGTTGTTGGTGATGCTTTATTGAAATATCAGCCAGATAAAAAAAATATTAATACATTGCTTGATCAACCTAACAGCACCCCCATTTTCTGCCGCATAGAGGGTAAAAATCCCAAAAATTTTAGGCAGGTGGTGAAATATATGGGATCACGCCGAGCCTGGAAAACAAACTTTAATGATGACCCAAACAACACTGCTTCAATCAGTTTAAATATTGATAGCGATGCCATTTGTGAATCAAAAGCCTATAACAAAAATGGGTTCTCATTGGGTGTGAATGGGTCCCGAAAAGCTGAGAACTTATTTAAAGCACTGTATCCTAAAAACATTAGATTTTCCCTTACGAATGACCTTGTTCTTGTAAAATACGACCCCGCTTCAAAAGCATGGATACCAGCACAAACTCAAGATGACGATACCATCCTAACATCTGAAGAACATTTAACATGGTGGACATCTTTGACTAATGCTCAAACAGATACCACATCAACCTATGACAGCGACATTCCAGATGATGTTATTAGACTATGGCAACAGTTAAAAGATAACAATCAAGGAAAGGCGCCCAGCCTTAAAGACTTTGCTCAGGCTGCACCTTATGCAATCAAGACACTAGAAGAAATAGGGCTAACACATCTGGCCGAACGCGTATATCGCCATATCAATGGCTTAAATCATGCGCTAGCTAAACTAAATGATGAAGGCCGCATACAAGAAATGAATGATTATAAATTAAACATTATTGACCCTTTCATCAGTATCGCAAAAATATTGGAAACAATAGATCCTAGAAATAAAAACCATCTAGCCTCAGCACTAAATCAAGTCACCGAATTTAAGCATAGTCATTTTAAAGATGCGCCTATTATTTCTCCTTTGAATCAGCGGCTAATGAAAGCGACTCAATCTAGCCATACTTATCTAAAAGAAAAATCCCCCATTATACTTGAGCAGACAATTACCACCTTAAAATCTCTGCTAAAACACGTCGTCCTTAAAAATAGCTTAGATGCTAACGCTCCCACCATTAAACGGGTTATTGCAATCAGAGCAATTGGGTTACTAAAAGATGCCTCTCGCAAAAAGCTAAACACATTTATACAAAGCAGATCTGAGCTAAAACGCATCAGTAATACCACCCAACACATGGATATTGCTTATACACAGCAACCAGATAAACATTTCTCTGTCACCGATACATCCATCTCAACCACATATAAAGACGTTGAGCTTTTTAAAACCATGATAGAAGCATTTTTAGCCAGCACGGGCAATACAAAAAAAATGCGCATTTATGCACAAGATAATGATGTCAAAGTGATGATACAAGCCGTGTGCCAATCCTTAAACCTTGATCCAGAGCGCTATCACATTGACCTTCCAGTCAGCCTAGATAAAGCACCCACACTGTTTAAATCTTCTCCCGTAGAAACGCCTGATTTAAACACACCAACTCAACACAGTAAGCTAAGCTGAAATACCCGTTTCTATTCTGCCTCTCTATGATTATAATCGCTGGTTCTAAATCAGCATCATAGATAGGCAGGAGTTTAAATATGTCTCTAACACCCGAAGACGTCAGGAAAATTGCGCATTTAGCGCGCTTAGACTTATCTGAAGAAGATAGCACACGCTATACCGCTCAGCTCTCAAATATCCTGCACTTTATTGCACACATGGATAAGGTAGACACCAGCAATATTGCTCCTTTAGCCCACCCATTTGACGCCACACAACGCTTAAGAGAAGACGTTGTCACTGAACCTAATTTACGCGACAAATATCAAAAAATAGCGCCGCAAGTTGAAGCAGGCCTTTATCTTGTCCCTAAAGTGATTGAAGAGGCATAAACCCATGCACCATAAAACCATTGCAGCATTAGCAAGTGATTTAAAAGAGAAGCGCATTTCCAGTGTTGAACTGACCCAATTATACCTGAATCGCATCCACACACTTGATAAAAAACTCAACAGCTTTATTACCATCACCGATGAGCATGCGCTAAAAGCAGCAGCCGAAGCGGATAAATTATTAGCAATCGGCCAAGGCGGGGCTTTGACTGGCATACCTATCGCGCAAAAAGATATTTTTTGCACTGATGGCATTAAAACCAGTTGTGGCTCAAAGATGTTAGACAACTTCATCTCACCCTATGATGCAACCGTCATTCATCGTTTTAAACAAGCCGGCACTGTTATGCTAGGCAAAACCAATATGGATGAATTTGCGATGGGTTCTTCCAATGAAACTAGCTTTTACGGCCCAACACTGAATCCATGGAATACTGACTATGTTCCTGGTGGCTCCTCTGGTGGCTCTGCCGCTGCCGTTGCAGCAGGCCTTGCACCAGGTTCTACCGGTACCGATACCGGCGGCTCCATTCGCCAACCTGCTGGCCTTTGCAATATCACTGGCCTAAAACCAACTTACGGTCGCGTTTCCCGTTATGGCATGATCGCATTTGCCTCCAGCTTAGATCAAGGCGGTCCTTTTGCAAAAACAGCCGAAGATACAGCACTATTGATGAATGTCATGGCAGGTTTTGATGAAAAGGATTCTACTAGCGTTAATCATCCGGTACCCGATTATACCGCCACCCTCAATGATTCAATAGCCGGTTTACGCATAGGCTTACCCAAAGAATACTTCCGCGAAGGACTAAATAGTGATATCGCTAAACTAATGGAAGCTGGCATTAAAGAGTATGAAAAAATGGGCGCCATTATCAAAGAAATCAGCCTTCCACACGCTGATTTAGCAGCCCCTGCTTATTATGTGATTGCACCTGCTGAATGCTCCTCCAATCTAGCACGCTTTGATGGCGTACGTTATGGCTACCGCACACCGAATGCAAGCGACTTGGAAGCGTTATATAAACGCTCCCGTAGCGAAGGTTTTGGTAATGAAGTAAAACGCCGCATCATGGTAGGCACTTATGTATTATCTGCTGGCTACTTCGATGCTTATTACCTAAAAGCACAACGCATCCGTCGTTTAATCTGCCAAGATTTTGAAAACGCATTCAAGGAAGTAGACGTGATTCTATCACCAACTGCGCCGTCTACCGCGTTTAAATTAGGCGAGAAAAATAGCGACCCTATTAGCATGTATCTAGCTGATATTTATACCATTGCAGTTAATCTAGCAGGCCTACCAGGTATTTCTCTTCCTGCTGGCTTTTTAAATAACATGCCCGTTGGTATGCAATTAGTTGGCAACTTATTCCAAGAAGCCAAGCTACTGAACGTCGCACATCAATATCAACAAGTTACCGATTGGCATACACGTACACCGGAGGGTTTTTAAATGGAATGGGAAGTCGTTATTGGACTCGAAGTCCATGCACAATTAGCAACGAATAGTAAAATTTTCTCAGGTGCCGCCACCAAATACGGCGCAGAACCTAATACACAAGCCTGCCCTATTGACTTAGGCATGCCTGGTGTATTGCCCGTATTGAATAAAGACGCCGTAGCAATGGCTATTAGATTTGGATTAGGCGCTAATGCAGAAATCACTAAAAAATCCGTTTTTGCCCGCAAAAACTATTTTTACCCTGATTTACCAAAGGGCTATCAAATCAGCCAATTTGAATTACCTGTGGTAGGTAAAGGTTATATTGACGTGCTAATGGATGATGGCGAAACCAAACGTATTAACATCACTCGTGCGCACCTAGAGGAAGATGCTGGTAAATCTTTACATGAAGATTTCCACGGCTCCAGTGGTATCGACTTAAATCGTGCAGGCACACCATTATTAGAAATTGTTTCCGAACCTGACATGCGCAGTGCAAAAGAAGCCGTTTCCTACCTTAAAACACTACATAGCTTAGTGCGTTACCTAGGTATTTGCGATGGCAACATGCAAGAAGGCTCCTTCCGTTGCGATGCGAATGTTTCTGTACGCCCTAAAGGTGAAAGCAAATACGGCACACGTTGTGAATTAAAAAATATTAACTCTTTCCGTTTTGTTGAACGCGCCATTAATTATGAAGTTGAACGTCAAATTAATGTGATTGAAAGTGGTGGTAAAATCTCACAAGAAACCCGCTTATATGACTCCAATAAAAATGAAACGCGCTCTATGCGTAGCAAAGAAGAAGCTAACGATTATCGCTACTTCCCCGACCCTGATTTATTACCGTTAGTCATAACAGACGAAGAAATTGAATTAATTCGTAAAGAGTTGCCTGAATTACCTCAACAGAAACGTCAGCGCTTCATTGATCAGTACAGTTTAAGCGCCTATGATGCTAGCGCATTAACTAGCAGCAAAGAAATTGCTGCCTTTTATGAAGATGTCGTCAAGGAATCAGGCAATCAACCTAAACTAGCTGCTAACTGGGTAATGGGTGAATTAATGGCGGCTATTAATAAAGCCGATCTTGAATTAGAAGCAAGCCCTGTTTCAGCAACAGCACTAGGACAACTGGTTACGCGCATTTCAGATAACACGATTTCAGGCAAAATTGGTAAAACCATTTTTGAAGCTCTGTGGAATCAAGAAGGCAGCGTTGATGACATCATTGAAAAGCGAGGATTGAAGCAAGTCAGTGATAGTGGTGCCATTGAGAAATTAGTTGATGAAATTATTGCTAATAATCCTGCTCAAGTGGCTGAATATCGCTCTGGCAAAGATAAATTATTTGGCTATTTTGTCGGACAAGCAATGAAACTCTCTGGTGGCAAAATGAATCCCGGCCAACTAAATGAGCTTCTAAAGAAGAAGCTTCAGGGATAAATCGCCGAGGGCACATCAACATTGGGCTTAGGAAGGACCTAAGCCCAATCATATCGCGTTAATTTAACTCCTGCACAAAGGTCTTATCCCCCTTCACCAAAATCTCAACCCGAGATTTTGCAGGAATAGCCTGCGATGCATACTGTGTAATGGTTAAATTTTCATTGGAATCATCAGGCTTGACGGTTATCTGGTAAACACCATCCCCACGCTTGTAAATATCTGACGCATAACCTGTACCAGCACCCACTGCGCCACCAACAAGGCCACCATACGCTGCACCCACCAACGCACCACTAACAGCATAAGCCGGCATTAACGGCCAGATCAGCCCGCCAGTTACAGCATTAACCGTCCCGCCAATAGCTGCTACGGCTAGGGCACCATACACAGCCCCCATTCCTGCACCAATACCCGCACCGGTGCCGGTACCAACCAGCGTACCTTGACCTGGCTGATAACTGGTATCTGAAATCTTTTGTTCTTTAATAACAACGCCATAGCCAAGATGTTGGGTAGAAGCACAACCAACCAAGAGCGAAGCAAGCGCCGTTGCGGTAACCATGACCACACCTGTTTTGATTTGCATATTTATGACCTATTTTGGTTATTATGGTCACGCATTGTATAACATCAATCAAGATTAGATCAACAAACCGTCTTTACTGCTCAAAATAATGTCATATTATTGGCATCGCGAAATAGACTAAGATTCGTGGATAAGTTTGTGGTAGGAGTGATACATCTAGCAAAATCAATGGGTTCCATCTACTACTACACATACTTCGAGCACCGATCATGGATTGCTTCGCTACGCTCGCAAAGACGGCAGTGATTCCCGCTAACTGTCGTCCCGCGGCTTGTCCGCGGGATCCAGGCAGGCAATGCC
>CAYZRM010000039.1:0-16277 GCA_964480845.1 uncultured Coxiellaceae bacterium
GTTTGGGGCCGGCCATGCTAGGTTGTACGCTAGATAAGTCGAGGCTTAAGGTATCGGTGAATACAGGTTCGGGGCTGCTGGCGTCATACCACATGCCTTGTGCTTTGGCATACGCTTCTACTAGTGCAATCGTTTGTTCATCACGGCTTGTTAAGCGTAAATAATCTAAGGTGGCATTATCGATAGGGAAGAAGCCACAGGTGGCACCATATTCAGGCGCCATATTTGCAATCGTTGCGCGGTCTGCAACAGGAAGATCTGCTAAGCCTGGACCAAAATACTCAACAAATTTACCAACAACGCCTCTTTTGCGTAACATTTCTGTGAGGGTTAAAACTAAGTCAGTGGCGGTGACGCCTTCGCGAAGTTTGCCAGATAACTTCACACCGATCACTTCGGGAATGAGCATGGAAATAGGTTGGCCTAGCATGGCAGCTTCCGCTTCAATACCACCCACGCCCCAGCCTAATACGCCTAGACCATTCACCATAGTGGTATGGCTGTCTGTTCCCACTAAAGTGTCAGGGTAAGCAACCGCGCGCTCATTTTTGTTGTTGTGCCAAACGGTTTTAGCTAAATATTCAAGATTTACTTGATGGCAAATGCCAGTATCAGGTGGAACCACGCGGAAATTATCAAATGCTGTTTGGCCCCAGCGTAAAAAGGAGTAGCGTTCGCCATTTCTTTCCATTTCCATATCACCATTAATTTTCATGGCAGTAGGCATAGCAAATGCGTCTACTTGTATGGAGTGATCGATAACTAAATCGACAGGGGAAAGGGGGTTAATTCTTTCTGGGTCCCCGCCCATTTTCTTGATAGCATCACGCATAGCGCCTAAATCAACAACTGCTGGCACGCCGGTAAAATCTTGCATCAGGACGCGTGCAGGGCGGTAGGCAATTTCTCTATCAGATGTTTTGGTGTTTAACCAGGCGGAAATGGCATTTATGTCTTCTTTTTGTACTGTGTCATTGTCTTCATAGCGTAAAAGATTTTCTAATAAAATCTTTAAAGAATACGGTAGTTGGCTAATTTTTTTCTGACCAGATTCTTCTAGCGCAGGGAGGCTGAAATAGTCGTATTGTGTTCCATTTACGTTTAATTGTCTTAATGTTTTAAAAGAGTCAATTGAGGTCACAGCCTTTCTCCAAAATACGTTACAGGGTTACAATTATACCGTATTATATCGATGTTTTCAGCAGCGATCTAATCCAATGATGTTATAGCACGCTGTTTGCGGATCATTTGCGTACTGTTTAATGAGGAGCCATCTACGTGATCTTGCCTGTTAAAGAATATCTGCTAAGCCTTCAAAATCGAATTTGTCAATTTGTAGAAAAAGAAGACGGTGTTGCTGTGTTTAAAGAAGATGCATGGCAGCACCATCATGGTGGCGGCGGTTTGACGCGTGTGCTTAATCAAGGTGCTGTCATGGAAAAGGCTGGTGTGAATTTTTCACATGTGCAGGGTATGAGGTTGCCACCTGCAGCAACGGCACGTCGTCCAGAGTTGGTAGATGCAAGTTTTCAGGCTTTAGGCGTGTCTGTTGTTATGCACCCCAACAACCCCTATGTGCCTACGTCGCATATGAACGTACGTTTTATCCTGGTAGAAAAACAAAATCAGCCGCCTACTTGGTGGTTTGGTGGTGGGTTTGATTTAACGCCTTATTACGGTTTTGAAGAAGACTGTCTCCACTGGCATCAAACAGCCCATGATCTTTGTTTGCCTTTTGGTGAGAGTGTTTATTCCAACTATAAAAAATGGTGCGATGATTACTTTTATTTAAAACATAGGAATGAAGCACGTGGTATAGGCGGTTTATTTTTTGATGACTTAAATGAGTGGGGATTTGATTGTTGTTTCGATTTTATAAGAGCAGTTGGTGATGGTTACATTAATGCCTATCAGCCAATAGTTGCTAAGCGAAAATCAGCAACATTTGGTGAGCGTGAACGGAGCTTTCAGTTATATCGACGAGGCCGCTATGTTGAATTTAATTTGCTTTATGATCGGGGCACATTGTTTGGTTTACAATCAGGTGGTAGAACAGAATCCATCTTGATGTCTCTGCCACCACTGGTTGCGTGGGAGTATGATAAACAGAACCAAGCTGCTAGCCCTGAATCCAAGTTGTATACTGATTTTCTCCCAGTCAAAGATTGGATAGTGAGCTAGTGTCTGTCGTCAATTAACCACCCCAACTCCATCGTCCCGCGGCCATATCCTTACCCATAATAAATAAAGTGTTAGGCGTATTTATGAGTAAGGATATGGCCGCGGGATCCAGAAAATTCTACCTACCTCGTCTTGTCTTATTTCTGTGATGGCTGCATTTCCTGGATGGCGCGATCAAGTCGCGCCACGACGAGGTAGAAGAAAGATCTGCAACAACGCTGGACAAACCGCGGTTGGCGCTTACCTAATAATGCCCCGCATTGTTTGATAAACGGCCTGTGTATCATCTATAAAATTAACGGCTAGCCGATTCTGTCTGCAATTCAGGCTCAGCTTCAACGGGTGCGAAGAAGCGCTCATCTGATTCGTTTGCTTGAGATTCGCAATAGGTTTCTTTAAGAAAAACAGATAATCCTATTCCTATTGCTACACCAATCGGTACCACGCTTAATGCAAAGGTGTAATCACTGGCATTATAAATAGGCAGGCCATCAATACCAACGCTGCTAGAGTGGTAATCCAGTAACTTACCTACCATGGGTGGAATGAGCATGCCACCTAACATAATTAACATGTTGGTAAAGGCAATGGCTGTACCAGAAATCTGGATAGGATTGTTTTCTTTACCTAGCGGGAAGCATAGTGGGTGTGCACCACAGCAGAAACCTGCCATGAAGAAGATAGCGTATAAGCCCCATAAGTTCAGTGATGATGACATAAAGAATGGTATGCAAAGTAATGCAGCTGCAAAAAAGCCGGTAACAGTTAACGGCATGCAACGACGCTTAATTTTGTCAGAGTAGGCACCAATAATGGGGCCAGAAATAATCCAACCAGCAGATGTTAACACTGATACAGTTGCTGCTTGTAACGGTGTAATGTTGTAAACAGTTGTTAAGAAGTTCTTCAAGAAGCTATCTTGGAAAACAGAAGCTGGGAGATAGAGCAAGCAACCAATCGCACCGATTAACCACATTTGTGGGTTTTTCATAATCGTATAGAGTGCTAAGAATAGCTGTTTAATAGTTAATTGCTGCGTTGCAGGAATTTGTTCATGGCCTGCTTTTGGGTTTTTGTCTTTAATTAAAAAAACAATTACCAGGCTCAAAATAATCCCAGTGACAACAGCAGGGTGTAGTGCATGTTTCCAGCCAATAATACTGATAGCATTAGAAACATATACTTGAGTGAGTGCACCACAAGACATACCGGCAGCGGTTGCTAAGCCTGCTGCTAAAGCTAAACGATTTGGCGGAAGCCAAACAGAAGCCAGCTTTAGGGTGCCAATATAAGCAAAGGCGGTACCTAAGCCAATTAGAAAGCGACCTGTCCAAGCGGTGGAGAAGGTGTCTGCAGAAATGAATACGCTTAAGCCAATCACTGACACTAATACTGCTAAAGAGAGTACAAAGCGCACACCAAATTTATCATAGAATAAGCCTGCTGGGATTTGCATAGGCACATAGCCCCAGTAGTAGGCAGCGGTTAGCATACCCCATTGAGAAGCGGTGATATGAAAAGCTTGAGATAATTCACTTTGCATAAAGCCAGGGGAGCTACGCAGGAAGTAATTGTAGCAATAAAATAACATGCCGCAGCATACGATCAACCAAGGATAACTTGATTTAAAAAAGGAAGACGTCATAGCACGTTCATTCGCCATTATCAGGTTCCTTTACTATTTAGTTAGGTTATTGTCAGACTAAGAGGCCTGTTTTGCAAGCTTCTTGCCATGATTACAAGGCGGTAAGTAGGGGATTCAAGTAAAATCAATATCTTAGCTCGCTTTGTGAAAATATTCTCAGCAATCAGATCTCAAGCAGAGTATCTTTCGCTTCATTTAAGTTGTCAGGCGACTTTATAACAAAATCCGCTGATCAAAGTCAATTCAAGAAGGGCTTTATTAAAATAATGATTATTATTTGTGCTGATGGTGGCGGAATAATCGCTATAACTGGTGGTATAAACTAGAAAAATTTAATGAAAGAAGCTTGAGCATATACAATGTTTGGTATTAAAGTAGTGCTAGCATCAATTCTACTTTTTAGGAGTGCAAAATGAAAATGAAGTCACTAGCAGTTGCAATCAGCACTTTGGCCACTGCTTCTTTTTTAATCGCTAC
The DNA here is from genome assembly GCA_964480845.1 of uncultured Coxiellaceae bacterium. Taxonomy (GTDB): domain Bacteria; phylum Pseudomonadota; class Gammaproteobacteria; order DSM-16500; family DSM-16500; genus Aquicella. The sequence continues at coordinate 4,304 of CAYZRM010000039.1, forward strand.
ACCAGCAGTCGCGGATGATATGAGTGGTTCTTCCACATCTGCATCAGCTGAAGGCAGTGCACCAGCCCAAAATAATGCCTCTAGCGCTGATAACGTTGGCAGTATGAATGGTGGCTCTTCTGCTGGTACAAGCAATGCAGATACTGATAGCTCAGATGCAAATGACGAAGCTAGCCCAGATACCGCAACAGGCGATGACGACTATTAATTTCCCTTTTCTTGCTATACTGGCAGAGCTAGTATAGCAAGCTCTTCACTCTCTTTGAGTTATTCCATGTCTTATAAAATTAAATTTGCTTTGGTGTTAGCTATTACTTTGTGGGCTTCTGCTTTTGTAGGTATTCGTGCTGGGCTAAATGAATATTCCCCTGAAGGGTTGGCCCTCTTACGTTATTTTGTGGCCTCTATTTGTATGGGGTATGTGTATTATCGTTTGCCGCAGCGTACCATGATGCCGGTTAGAGATAGGCTTGGTTTGATGTTGGTGGGGGCTATTGGGATTGGTGTTTATAATCTAACTTTAAACCACGGTGAGTTGGTTATTTCTTCAGGTATGGCGAGTTTTATTACCAGTCAATCACCAATTATTACTATCTTATTTGCTGTTGCTTTTCTAGGAGAGCAAATTAATCGGTTACGTATTGCTGGTTTTTTAGTGAGTGTATTAGGCATTGCTTTGATTGCAGTAGGGGAGGTTGGCAGTTTTAAGTGGGATAGTAGTCTTACTTATATCTTTTTGGCGACGATCGCGGGTAGCTGTTATACCTTGATGCAAAAACCCTATCTTAAAAAATACCACGCTATTGAAGCGACAACCTACGTAATTTGGGGCGGGACGCTTTTTTTAGCGCTATATGCGTCCAAATTGCAGCAAGATTTTCAACATGTTTCTGTCATGACAACATTAACAGTAATTTATTTGGGTATCTTCCCTGCCGCAATAGGCTATTTAGCCTGGAGTTATGTGTTATCTGGGATGCCGGTTACTAGAGCAGCTAGTTTCCTTTATTTTTTACCCTTTGTGGCAACATTAATGGGATGGATATGGTTAAAGGAAGTGCCTCAAATATTGTCTATTTTAGGTGGGGTGCTGGCTATTATTGGGGTTGGGTTGGTGAATCGTTCGTATAGGGTTAAGAAGGTGGCTCTCTCTGCATAGGTAGTTACTACCTGAGATTGAGCCAGTGATATGCCCTTGGTGATGGTGGTAGCGCAATCGCTAAGGGCATTCTTTTAATGCTGTGTTAATGTTTGACCAGTAAGATATTCTTCTTTTTCCTTATAGCAAGGAATATATTATGGATATACGGGCTGATGAGTTACTGAGTCAGGTTGATATTTTATTGAATGATAGTGGTTTTCTACAAGCTGAAAACCTATGTACTAAAATACTTTCAAATAATGCTCTTAAGCCTTTACATGCGGAGATCCTGTATAAGAAAATTTATTCTTATAGTCAGCGAGGTGAACTCTCCCTAGCATCAGATGAATTGGAAGAGCAGTTACAGTCTCCTACATTATTACCCTCACATAGAGCTCGATTTTTAGCGCTTAAAGCTTGGATTATCTATGCTAAAGAAAAGAAACTAACTGATTCAACATTGATTCTGTTGTATGAATGCCAATTGTTAATACGAATGCGACTTATTGATCATTGCCCACGATCTTATTTTGATATTGATGATATTTTTACATCCATTTTTACTGAGCAAGGTAAAGAGGCTGTGTTTGGTGCAATCAAAAAATTGCCTCTCGAGCTGAAAAAAGAGTTATTAGAAAGTTGCTTAAATTCCTCAACCATATTTGGTTCCCAATTTTTCAAGCAGCGTGGTTTAAATCAGTGCAGTCTTGAAAAGGGTGTGCTGCATGATATTCAACTTTATTTGAAAGAAATCAGTGCTAGATCATTGCAGTCATGGAAAAGATGGGCGCTTATTCATGTTAATTACCATAACTTCCCTAAAGCAATAGAGGCATATACAGAGGCGCTGTCTATTGCTACCGCTGAAGAAGATTTATTATCTATTTATTTGAACAGAGGTAACGCATTTGTCCATAACAATAATTTTGAGTCAGCGTTGTCTGATTATAATGCAGCATTAGCAATTGATGCTGACCTAAAAGAAGCGTTAATTGATCGCGCTAATCTTTTAATAAATAGTGATAGCATTGAAAATGTCGTGGAAGGGATTAAAGGGTTTGAGAAGATTCATGTTCGTAATGATCTTGTCCCTGATGATTTTGTCATGATGACTGCCGCTATTAGAGCAGCATTTGAATTTCATGGTAAAAAAACGATATTTGGTGCAATTAAAAGGCTTCCGCCTGATGAATGTAAGTCGTTATTACTGCGATGTTTAGATAAAAATCACTATCTAGGCCAGCATTTTTGGGTAAGCCGTTTAGGTACTGCATGTCAACTAAATAAGGGAACATTGAGGGAAATTCAATGTTATTTAGATGAGTTAGAAGGTGTTGTGGTTGGCAAAGCTCCTAGGTCAAGGCTGGCTAATTTGTTTAGCTTATTTGGAGATGCAACACTGCCAAAGGAGCAATATATCCCTATGCAAGAGATGCGTGCCTGCGTTAAATTGAATTAGTATGAGATTGATGAGGAGGGCTGGGTTTTTCTTCCTCTTCATGATTAATCGTAGCTGCTTTTGGCATTGCAAACATGCTATGTGTATTTAATGCGGCCGTAAATTTTTTTCGTGTAGGTTCGTTGTCGGCAGGTGCATTATCTATGGTTGGTTCGGTATTGTCCTGGCTGGGGGTAATGGTTACATTTTCTGTTTGTAAGGATACTTTTTCATCCGCCGCAATGATAGCAGGCTCATCACTGGTTTTTGGCTTGAATGGATTGCCAAATAGCGCTTTACCAATTCGTTTAAAAGGGTTGAGGTTTAGCTTATCTAGTAAAAGATATGCGCCAGTTGCCGCTAATAAACCAAAGCCTACCATTGCTAATGGTGGAAAAAAAACGGCCATCACTGCACCAGTTAGAAATGTAGCATTGATTGCTAAGCCTTCGATGCGTCCAGCTAGTTTGGCTTTTTTGTTTAGAATTTTATTTTTTGACTGAAGAATATCAGCAGGGCTAGCGGCTTTGTCTGCTACAGTTTTTCGGTGTTTTGCCCATGAACCTGAAGAAAAGCTCTTGGCGGATAAACCAATAGACCAGGCAGAATCAATGAGATCAGCTACGTCAGATAGTATGGCAATAGGCCCTGGTATGGTGCTAGATACTAATTTTGCAATTGTAATGCCAATCGCAAGGAAGCCAAATACACTGCGTAGGCCCCTCGTGATGGCTCCTGCTATGTTGGCGCCGAGATTGAAAGATAAGCCTATGCCTTGATTGATAATGTAGCCAAAACGATACATTATCCCGAATACGGGTGATAAGGCCGACAAGTAAGGGACTTTGCTGCCAATAATTTTGATGAGATTCCATGCATTGTAAATCGCGATAGATGCCTTGGAGCTGGCAGCTTTTATGGCGGTGAACTTGTTTTTTAATTCCCGTTCTTTTTTTGGCATTTTTTGCCCACCCGATTCAATTGGTGATCATTTTTTTCTACCTATAATCAGCATAACTAATATTTGTGAAGGATTTATTAAGTGTTTCTGAAGAAATGCTTAGCTAAAAGAAGCGTTTAATATCTGTTTTTAACTAGTTGATTTTATATGTAAATTTTGCAGGCAATAGTTGAATGGGCGGTTTATTTTTTTTCTTTTTTTGCTTTTGCACGGGCAATAGCTTCCTGAATATAGCTTTTTTTGTCAGCTAGATTTGTTTTGTCTTTTATTTCAATGAGTTGTGTTTTGGTATTGCGTACTCTTTTTTGATGTTGTTGGTAGCGCAATCTGGCATCGTGAGCTTTCTGTTGCTGTTCTTGCGCTGTGAGAGCAGGGAGTGGAATAATATCAATACAATCAACAGGGCAGGGTGCAATACAGAGGTCACAACCAGTGCATGCACTGGTTATCACGGTATGCATAAGCTTGGGCCCGCCTAAAATGGCATCAACAGGGCAGGCTTGTATGCATTTAGTGCAGCCTATGCATTCTGCTTCTCTAATAACAACTATGCTCCTGGATTTGGCTTTTAATTCCATCTCAGGGATAGATGCACTGATATCCTGCTGAGTGCATTCTCCCAGTTTTTTTAATGTACTGACACCGCCAGGTGGGCATAGATTAAGCGCTGCTTTTTCAAAGACGATGGCTTCAGCATAAGGCATGCAGCCACCATACCCACATAGCCCGCACTGAGTTTGTGGGAGTAGCTCATCTATCTGCTCAGGTGTCAGTAATGCCATGTTATTTTACTTTCATGCCAGGGGTGGCGCCTGTATCAGGACTAATAACAAATAATCCTTCAATGTCAGGACCTGATGCAGCAATAATCATGCCTTCCGATAAGCCAAAGCGCATTTTGCGTGGTGCAAGGTTGGCAACGATGACAACTTGGCGCCCTAGTAAGGCTTCTGGTGCGTAAACTGATTTGATGCCAGCAAATATTTGGCGAGTTTCATTATTGCCTATGTCTACTTTTAATTTGAGTAGTTTATCTGCTTCAGGAATGGCTTCTGCCTCTATAATTTTGGCAATGCGTAAATCAACTTTACTGAAGTCATCTATTGTAATGTAGTCATTTTTAGGGGTTGCTACTGCTGCTGGTGTGCTCGCTTGGGTAGATTGTTCTATGTCTTCTTTCGCTGCCATTTTTAAGCCTTCAATTTGTTTAGGGTCTATGCGTGTCATCAATGCCTGGAACTCATTGATGTGATGATTTAATAACGGTTGATCTTTATCAGCCCAAGTAAGTGGAGAGGTATTGAGTAGTGCTTCCACTTGTTTTGCCGTGTGTGGTAAGACGGGTTTTAAATAAATCATTAAGACACGGAAAAGATTAATGCCCATGGTGCAGATGGCTTGTACTAGGTATTTATTTTCAGGATCTTTCATTAAGCTCCATGGCTTCTTTTCATCAATGTATTGGTTAGCTTTATCGGCTAATGCCATAATTTGGCGAATAGCGTGGCTATATTGTAAGCTATCAAAGCGCTGTGCAATTTCATCACCTGCTTTTGCAAAGCTTGCATAGAGATCAGGGTCTAATAAGTTGGCAGATAATTGATGGTCAAAATGTTTATTGATGAAACTAGCTGAGCGGCTAACGATATTAATAAATTTACCGACTAAATCTGAATTAATCCGTTGCGTGAAATCATCGAAATTAATATCTAAATCTTCAATTCTATCACTTAATTTCGCGGCAAAATAATAGCGAAGATATTCTGGGTGTAAATGTTCTAAATACGTACGTGCACGGATAAAGGTGCCGCGAGATTTAGACATTTTTTGTCCGTCAACGGTTAAAAAGCCATTAGCAAATATAGCAGTAGGCGTGCGGAATTGAGCGCCGTGCAGCATGGCTGGCCAAAAAAGGGCGTGAAAGTAAATAATATCCTTGCCAATAAAATGATATAGCTCAACATCGGAATCTTGATTCCAGTATTCGGCAAATTTAAGTTCTGGGCGTTGTTTGCATAGATTGTCAAAGCTTGCCATATAGCCGACTGGTGCATCTAACCAGACGTAGAAATATTTGCTTTCCTCACCAGGAATGTTAAAGCCGAAGTAAGGAGCGTCACGAGAGATATCCCATTCGCGCAAGCCGTCTTTAAACCATTCATCTAATTTGTTTGCTACTTCTGCTTGTAAGTGGCCTTTTTTAGTCCACTCTTTCAAGAAGGTATCATAGTCTTGTAGTTTAAAGAAATAATGTTCTGATTCTTTTTCAATTGGCTGTGCACCAGATAGGGTGGAGTAAGGGTTGATTAAGTCAGTTGGTTGGTAGGTGGTACCACAGACTTCGCAGCTATCGCCGTACTGATCTTTGGCGTGGCATTGCGGGCATTCACCTTTGATGAAGCGGTCAGGTAGAAACATATTTTTGCTAGGATCAAACAATTGCTTAATGGTTCGCTTAGCAATATGCCCACCTGCTTGTTGGCGTTCAAATATGGTGTTCACTAAAGCTTGGTTTTCTGGTGAATGGGTGGTGTGGTAATTGTCTACGCTAATGTCAAAATCGGCAAAATCGGTTTTTTGGGAAAGGTGTATTTGTTCTATCATGGCTTCTGGAGTTAAGCCTAGTTTGTCGGCATTGATCATAATGGGGGTGCCGTGGCTATCGCTACCGCATACGAATACACAATCATGTCCTAGCATTTTTTGCAAACGTACCCAGATATCTGACTGAATATAGCCGACCATATGGCCAAGGTGGAGGGTGCCATTTGCATAAGGGAGGGCGCTGGTGACGAGCATTTTGCGTTTTGTAGACATGTTGTTTTTTCCTAAAAATGTTAAAGTAGCGACAGCTTACAGTCGTGTGCTTAGTTTTGGGCGTTGGTAGCCTGCTACAAAATGCCCAATGCTAAGCACAATTATTCATCTTGGGTGCCTCTTAGGCGCTAGAGTATATAGCAATCAACCTCTTCAGTGGAGTGTATTATGTCGCCATTAAACAATATTAAAAAAATTATTGCTGTTGCTTCAGGTAAGGGTGGGGTCGGTAAATCAACGATTGCAGTTAATTTAGCCTTGGCGTTGGCTAAATCTGGTGCAACAGTGGGTATTTTAGATGCGGATATTTACGGCCCTAGTCAGCCAACCATGCTGGGTTTGGCAGGTCAGCGGCCAGAAGTCAGTGGGCGCTCCATTTTTCCTATGAAGCAATACGGTATTCAATCCATGTCCATCGGTTATTTGGTGGATCCTACGGCCGCGATGATGTGGCGAGGGCCTATGATAGGCAAGGCAATGGAACAAATGTTATTTGATACTCAGTGGGAAAATTTGGATTATCTTGTGGTGGATCTGCCGCCAGGCACGGGTGACATTCAGCTTAGTTTGTGTCAAAAAATTCCGGTGAATGGAGCAGTTGTTGTGACAACACCGCAAGATATGGCGCTATTAGATGTTAGGCGAGCTTGTGAAATGTTTAATAAGTTACAGGTACCGGTCTTGGGGGTGGTGGAGAATATGAGCCTGCATCATTGCGCTAATTGTGGGCATGAAGAGCGTATTTTTGGTGAAGGTGGGGCTGAGAAATTAGCTAGGGAATTTGGTTTGAAAGAATTGGGGGTGTTGCCTCTGGTCAAATCTATCCGTGAAATGTCTGACTTGGGCCAACCATTAGTTGTTCAGACGCCGGAGAGTGATTATGCTAAGGTCTTTTATCGTATTGCCGAGCAGGTGCAAGCTATCTTGGCAAAGCAACCTTTGCCGCCTAAAGATTATTCATCTAAGTTTCCTAAAGTGGTGGTTGAACATAAGCAAAAAGAAGGATAGGTCATGAGTATTAAGTCAGATAAATGGATACGCCGTAAAGCAGCAGAAGGGATGATTACGCCTTTTGAAGCAGGGCAAGTTAGACATGAAGAGAATGGTAAGATTGTTTCGTATGGCACCTCAAGTTACGGATATGATATTCGTTGTTCCAGAGAATTTAAGATTTTTACTAATATTAATTCAGCTGTGGTTGACCCTAAAAACTTTACAACTGAAAGCTTTGTTGATGTTGAGTCTGATGTTTGTATTATTCCGCCTAACTCATTTGCATTGGCGCGCAGTGTTGAATATTTCAAAATCCCTAGAAATGTATTAGTTATTTGTTTGGGGAAATCAACGTACGCGCGTTGTGGTATCATTGTGAATGTCACACCGCTAGAGCCTGAGTGGGAAGGGCACATTACCCTGGAGTTCTCTAATACGACGCCATTGCCTGCCAAGATTTATGCAAATGAAGGTGTGGCACAGTTGCTTTTCTTGGAATCAGATGAAGAGTGCGAGACGTCTTATAAAGATAGGAAGGGTAAGTATCAGGGCCAGCAAGGCGTTACCTTGCCTATTACTTAAGTGTGGCGTAACAAGCAATCATCAACCTATACATTTATCCGCTTTCGCGGGGATTTGTTTCTACATAAAAATGCCAGCTGATGCTGGCATTTTTATTGGTGCATGCGCCTATGTTATTCGTTGTCGTCTTCCATATCATCGGTCATCGCTTCGATAGGGAGATGGCGATTGTTATTCACCTTTTCACGCAGCTCTTTGCCTGGCTTAAAGTGTACGGCATACTTAGGATTGGTGACTAATTTTTCACCTGTTTTGGGGTTGTGAGCTCGGCGGGGTGGTCTAAAGTGCAGATTAAAACTGCCAAAGCCACGTATCTCAATTCTGCCACCGTTGCTTAAGATTTCGCTCATGTGTTCAACTATATGATTAACAGCCAAAGCGATATCTTTTTCCGGCAAATGAGGGAAATGCTTGCTGAGTTCGCCGATGAGTTGTGATTTGATCAGCATAATCCGTTCAGCGTTTGCTGCCTCCGTTAGTGGAATATACTTTTACAATATCTCTCAAAGGCTTAAGTTGTCAAGTGATTGTACAACTTATGCTCGTTTACCCTAATTAGCCTGGTTTGATATTAAGGCATTGTTGATTGTTTCGCCTATAATATGCACAGATTCAGTGGGGTGTTCTTGGCGCAAGGTAGCTAATTCATCTTTACCAATGATCACAAAAACACGATTTTTGCTATGCCAGCGTTGCCAAAAACCAGCTGTATCTATCATCCATGGCGCTGACTGATGTGCCAGTCCGTAAGTTAGTTCATTGCGCCAATTCACAATGGTAACTGTACGATCAAGGTAATAGGGGAGATCTTGATAATACTGGTTGTAAGTCATCACTTCGTCCGATGGCTGTAATACGGGCAATAGTTTATTGGTTAATGGTTGTATGGTTCGGGTGTCCAGTGTTGGGAAGCCAGCCATTAAGGTCACTAGAAAGAGCCATGTGGCTGTGATAGTGATCATGATGGATTTTAAGATGTCACGTCTAGCATAGAAGAATGCTAGTGTGCTACCAATTAGTAAGGTCAGACTGCTTAGTCCCAAGTAAAATTTGGCAATCGTATTGTCTGGTAAAGGTGTCTTATGTGTAAATAAATACCCACCTATAGTTAATCCGAGGCTGAGGGCAATCAGAGCAATATAGCCTAATTTCACGCCGCTGCGATTTTTACGAATAGCACTGGTTAAGTATCTTGCTGTTAATATGGCTAGCGGTGGAAAAATGGGTAAAATATAGGGAATGAGTTTTGATTTAGAGAAGGAAAAAAAGGCAAAGATTAATACCGTCCAAATCAATAGAAAGAATTCGGTGTGATAAGATGTGTTTCTTTTGTATAGCTGGCGCAGGCTTAGGCTCAAGCTCTGAGGTAAAAATACTATCCAGGGGAAAAAACCAGCTAATAATGCAGGTAAAAAGAACCAGGCTGGTTGGTAGTGACCCACATCCATCGTCGTATAACGTAGGAAGTGCTGCTCAATAAAATAGAATGAAAAGAATTCTGGATTGTGCAGGTTGACTAGATAGTGCCAAGGAGCCGTTATGAGTAAAAAGATGGTTAGGGTAGATGGGATGTAGAGTTTTAATAGTAAGCGCCATTGTTTGGTGCAGGCAATCCATAGTCCAATAATAAGGCAAGGGAAGACCAAGCCAATAAGGCCTTTAGTCAGAACGGCTAATGCGGCTGCACTACCTGCCGCCCATAAGCATAGGCGACGCCTTAGGCCTGGTGGATAAGTGATGCCTAATAGAAATGCATAGAGTGTTGCTGCTAGAAAGACGGTCACAGGTAGGTCTAGGCTGACCATGTGTGACATAACAAAATAGAGTGTACTAGTGCCTAGAATCAGTGCTGCTAGTATGCCGCTAAAGCGATCATAGAGGCGACGGGTAATGCCATAGGTAAGTAGGCAGCCCAGTATACCAAGCAAGGCATTGAGGCTGCGAATTACCCAGAGGTTTAAGCCACCTAGCTTGATGGCGATTGCACCCAGCCAATAAAAGAGTGGTGGTTTTTCAAAGTATTTGATGCCATTTAAATAGGGGGTAATGTAATCACCGGTTGCAGCCATTTCTCTTGCTATCTCAGCATAACGGCCTTCATCAGGCACAAATAGTGGTCTGGAGCCTAGGAAGAAAAAGTATAAAGACCCTAATAATAGTGACAAAAATAATACATCTGTCCACCAGGTGTGAGAGGGCTGTTTATAAGGCTGTAATCTGGACATACGTGCTTCCTATTTTTATTAGCTGAAAAATAGCACAGAAATCTAGGCTTGTCGTCTTTAAAAGTGAAAAGAGAATTAGATAATACTCACATAGATAGGTAAACTAAAGGCATTATTAGGCCTTAGGGATGATAGTCTTTTATGAAAAAAATGCTGTTTTTAACGGTTATGGTCATTTTTCTTCCTGTTTCAGCGATGGCGATGAAAGTGTCCAATCTTTACCAGGCAGATTTTACCGTTAATTCAAAAACAGCAGAGGAGCGTGGGCAGGTGGTGCCGATTGGGTTGCGTAGTATCTTAACTAAGCTAACGGGCGATGATAGCCTGATGACTCCTGATATAAAAGATAGCATGAATCGCGCAGAATATTTTGTTAGTAAATATCGTTATTTTTTACCTACACCAGATTCTTCCCAGTATCGTATTCAAATTAATTATGAACCGGCGGATGTGAATAGGCTGTTACAGCGTGCTGATATCCCGTATTGGGGTGATGAGCGTCCTTTAATCTTGGTTTGGTTAATTGTGAATGATAAGCAACACGTTGGTGAGATCATTGGTAGTGAGGCAGCGGATGAGCTTTTTTCTTTGGTGAAGCGTAAAGGTAGCAAGTATGGGTTACCCATTATTTTCCCTATGATGGATGTTGTGGATATGCATGAAGTGATGCCTGCTGATGTGGCGAACATGAATGTTACAACCCTACGCAAGGCTGGCGATCGTTATGTGGCGAATGTGCTTTTGATTGGTAAGTTAGATTTTGTTAATAATGCCTACCAGAGCGCGTGGGAGTTGGTGACAGATAAGCAACTATGGCGCTGGGGAGTAGATGATAAGGCGGCAGATGAGTTGTTTGACACAGTGATGGGCCAGGTAGTGCAGACCTTTGCTAAAAATGAAGCAGCTAAGCCTACTGCAGTAGTACAGGTTAAGCCTGTAACGATGCAATTAGAAGTTTATAATATTAATACACCTGAGGAGCAGGCAAAGCTTGCAACTTACTTAGGGCAGATGGCAGTGGTGCAGTCTGTTAAGGTGGATGAGGTCGTTGGCGATGCAGTTGACTTATCCTTAACATTGAAAGGGACCGTATCTCAGTTCCATCAAATGGCAGAGACTGATAAGCAGATGGTATTTAAGTCTAAAGATGAGAGTGGTATGTTTATTTATGTATGGGTTAATTAGTTCATGCCGGAAATGTCTTCGCAGTTAGCATTGGCTTTAAATTTAAAAGATGAAGCAACATTTGATAACTTTTATGTTGCTAAGAATGCAGAAATAATTGGTTTATTGAAACAAATTGCCGGTGGGCAAGGTGAGCGCATTATTTATTTGTGTGGGTCACGTGGAGAAGGGTGTAGTCATTTACTGCAAGCGGTTTGTCATGAGGCGTATTTGCAAGGACACACGTCTGTTTATTTGCCTTTAAACAATTTAGTTCATTTATCACCTGAAGTATTGAATGGCCTTGAATCATTACAGATAGTTTGTATTGATGATTTGCATGTGATTGCTGGTAAATCTGAGTGGGAAGAGGCAGTTTTTCACTTGTTTAATCGTGTGCATGATGCGGGTGGTTATTTGATATTAACAGCGCGGGATTTGCCTAAGGCCTTGCATATTAAATTATCTGATTTGGTCTCTCGTCTTTCCTGGGGGATTGTTTGCCAATTATTGTCTTTATCAGATGAGGAAAAGCTGGCGGCGCTGCGGATGCGAGCGCAATGTCGGGGTATTAATTTGTCAGATGAGGTGGGGAAGTATTTATTAACGCATTGTCCTAGACATATGGGAACATTGCTAGCTGCTTTGGATGC
>CAYZRM010000040.1:0-15915 GCA_964480845.1 uncultured Coxiellaceae bacterium
GGAGCATAGAGAGCGTTTATATGGTTATACTCGGTACTATCTGCGACATTATGACTGCCAAATATTTATGCGCGGATTGGTTGAATTTAACTTGTTAAAACAATTGTTTGGTGTTGAACAAGAAGGGGATTCTAATGATCTCATCTGTCGTTTATGGGGTGTGATCCAAGAAAAAATACCAGAAAACGATACGTTATTATTGACGCCAAAACGATAGTGCAGTAAATTTGGGCAACCCAAAATTAATTATCTGAAAATTATGCAAATTTTAAACATAGCTGGTTATAAATTTACTACACTTAATCAACTGGACGTGCTAAAAGCAGCTTTATTAGCCGAATGCCAGGCCCTAGATTTAAAAGGTACCATTCTTTTAAGTGAAGAAGGTATCAATATTAGCTTGGCTGGTTTGCCTCCAGCTATTCAGCAATTTCAGCAGTATTTGAATCAGACAGCTCAGTTTGCTGATATATCCTTCCATGAGACCTACTCTAGCTTTAAACCCTTTAAGCGGTTAAAAGTGAAATTGAAGGCTGAAATTATTACGTTGCGTCAGTCTAACGTAGAAGTCATTGAAGGTCGTGCAGCAAGTGTTTCGCCTAAAGATTTTAAGCAGTGGCTAGATGAAGGGCGTGATATGACGGTATTAGACACTCGTAATGATTACGAAATTGAAATGGGTACCTTTACCACTGCTAAAAATCTACATATTGATGATTTTGGAAATTTCCCTCAAGCGTGTGAATCAGTAGACAAAGATAAGCCCATTGTTATGTTTTGTACTGGTGGAATTCGTTGCGAGAAAGCAGCTATTTATATGCAGAACCAAGGCTATAAAGAAGTTTACCAGTTGGATGGTGGCATTTTAGGGTATTTTGCTGAAGTGGGCGGTGCACATTATACTGGCGATTGTTTTGTGTTTGATGAGCGTGTCGCTGTTAATAGCCAGTTGCAACCTGCTGTGTCAAAGCTCCCATAAATTATAAACTATAGGTATATGTTGCTGGGTTTATGATAGACTCTTCCCCTTGTGATTTATGCGACAACAACGCTGTGACTAATGAGGGGAGGGGTTATGCAAATAAAAAAAATTAATATTATCACCACGCTAGTTATTTATTTTATATCATCTGCTGTTTTTGCAAACCAAAATAAGCAGTACAGTCTTTTTATTGATGCGGGTAGTAGCGGTTCTCGTGTACATGTGATTGAGCGCCAAGATTCTTCTTCATTTCCAGTGCTAACAGATGTTTTTTCAAGTAGCACCAAACCTGGGTTATCATCTTTTTCTAATTATCCAGAGCAAGCCGGCCCTTCTTTAAAAAAAATATTAGACGAAGCAACTGATTATTTGATAAACCAGCAAGCTTCATTAGTGGATACACCGATCAGTGTTTTAGCAACGGCTGGTATGCGTCTTTTATCAGAAGAGCAGCAATTAGCTATTTATGCCAATGTGATTCGTTACTTAAAACAACATTATGCTTATCATGTCAATGAAGTAAGAACAATTGATGGCAAATTAGAAGGGTTATATAGTTGGCTAGGCGTTAATTATTTGTTGGGTAATTTTCAACAGCATCAACCAACTGTCGGCAGTATTGATATGGGCGGCGCTTCTGTTGAGATGACATTTGCAACAACGGATAATATAAGCACTGGTGACAAAGTAGAGCTAGAGGTTAATCATCAGCATTATACTATTTATAGTAAAAGTATATTAGGCCTAGGCCAAGATCAAGCACGTATGGCTATGCTATCTTCTTCGGAGTCAGCATCTTGTTTTCCTAAACAATATGAGTATCAAGTTAATAAAATAGGTGCTTATCAGTTTTCGCAATGCCAGTACATTTATCAGCAAGTTATCCAACCATATTTAGCTGACCAGCAATTGCCTGCAACAGAAAAAGAAACCTTTGTTGCCTATTCCGGTATTTATTACGCATATGATTTTTTTGGGGAGAGGACACAGTCTGTTCCTTTGTTAGCTGAGCGAATCAGGGCAGTTTGTAGTTTATCTTGGGACGATTTACAGAAAAAATATCCATCCATTGAGAAAAAGTATCTTGCAAACTATTGTGCTAATGGTACTTATATTGATGAATTATTATTTCATGCTTATCAGCTGCAAACTAAGCAATTGATTGTCACTGATAAATTAAATGGTAAAACGATTGACTGGACGCTAGGCGCTGCTTTATACGATGCGTTGCAATTAAGGATGTCCTAGATCACGTCAAACATCAGTCTTGCGCAGTCCCTGCTAAAATGTGTTACACACTAGCAGGGGATATAGGTTGGTTAGTCGATGTCTCGAAATAGACCAGAATCCGTGGATAAGGTTATAGCAGGAGTGGCACATCAGGAGGATCAATGAGTTACAACCTGCCATCACCGCAACATTTACTTCCGATACTTCCGAGTAGCCATCATGGATTGCTTCGCTACGCTCGCAATGACGGCGGTTAAGGTGTATGCATTTCCTGTCATTGCGAGCGTAGCAATCCATTATTTTTTGCTGGGGCAGCTTAAAGTCAAATTTAAGCACGTGGCGAGTTAAATCTAAGTCTCGCGACACTGACCAGTTATGCTTACTACTTTTTCTTCATTGCTGCTAACAATGCATTACCCATGCTGGTATCTAACGCAGGTGATTGCATTAATTTTTTAGCAACCGGTGCATTAGTTGATTTGCTACTGAACGATGTTTGTTGTTTAGGGGTATCATCTAAGCGCATGGTTAGTTGAATGCGTTTACGCGGAATATCAACCTCCAATACTTTTACTTTAACAATGTCACCGACTTTAACAAAATCACTTGGTTCTTTTACAAAATGATTAGCTAACATAGATTTGTGTACGAGGCCGTCTTGGTGTACACCAATATCCACAAAAGCACCAAAATTAGCTACATTAGTAATAACACCCTCTAGCATCATTCCAGGCTTTAAGTCTTCTAAAGATTCAATTCCATCTTTAAAGTTAGCTGTTTTAAATTCTGGTCTGGGGTCGCGTCCTGGCTTTTCTAGCTCATGTAAAATGTCAGTAATTGTCGGTAAGCCAAATTGTTCATTGGTGAAATCTTTGGGTTGAATAGAGCGTATAACCGTCGTATTGCCCATGATATCTTTTATGTTTTTTTGTAGCTTAGACAAAATCTCTTCTACTACAGGATAAGTTTCAGGATGCACAGAAGAGGTATCCAGCGGATTTTCTCCATTGGCAATCCGTAAAAACCCTGCTGCTTGTTCAAATGCTTTTTCACCTAAACGAGGCACTTTTTTTAATTGCTGACGAGATTTAAACGCGCCATTTGCGTGCCTAAACTGGATAATATTGTTTGCAATACTTTCATTCAAACCAGATACGCAAGTTAATAGTGGAGCCGACGCCGTATTTAAGTCTACGCCAACCGCATTAACGCAATCTTCCATAACGGCTCGTAATGAGCGGGATAGTCTTACTTGATTAACATCATGTTGATATTGGCCAACACCAATTGATTTAGGCTCAATCTTCACTAGCTCAGCTAGCGGGTCTTGCAAACGGCGAGCAATGGAAACAGCTCCACGATACGATACATCCAGGTCAGGAAATTCACTTGCAGCTAAAGCTGATGCAGAATAAACCGATGCGCCTGCTTCAGATACCACAATGCTAGTTAAGTTCAATTCTGGATAACGCTTCTTTAAGTCGGAGACTAATTTGTCAGTCTCACGGGACGCCGTTCCATTACCAATACTAACTAATTGAATGTTAAATTGCTTACAGAGTTTTGCTAAGGTTTCCAAGGATTTATCCCAGTCATTACGTGGCGCATGCGGGAAGATAGCCGTGTAAGCCAATAGCTTGCCTGTATCATCAACAGCAGCTACCTTAACACCGGTTCTTAAGCCAGGATCTAATCCTAGCGTGGCGCGAGTACCTGCGGGTGCTGCCATTAATAAGTGTTTTAGGTTATTAGCAAATACATTAATTGCTTCTTCTTCTGCTGATTCTCTTACACGCATCATTAATTCTAATTCTAGTTTTAAGAAGATTTTAATGCGCCAGGTTAGATTAGCTGTGTCAATCAACCATTGATCGCCTGGGCGATTTTGTTGCTTGATATTAAACTGACTTAATATTTTGTCACGACAAGATTGCTCATGCCCTTCATCTAGGGTTAAGCTAACGCGTAACACTTCTTCACGTTGGCCACGCAGTAAGGCGAGTGCTCTATGTGAAGGGATTTTTTTAATAGCTTCTTGATAAGCAAAGTAATCAGCAAATTTGCTTCCTTCCACTTCTTTGCCTTTGATAACTTCACTTTTGGTGGTGCCGTTGTCCCAGACATAATCTCTCAATTCACCGATAAGCTCTGCATTCTCAGAGAACAGTTCCATTAAGATATGTCTAGCACCTTCCAATGCTTCATCTGCTGTATTGATAGCTTTCTCAGCATCAATAAAGGTTGCTGCAAATAGATTGATATCCTGTGTAGGATCGCTCAGGATGCCTAATGCCAGCGGTTCCAAGCCTGCCTCTTTCGCAATTTGTGCTTTTGTACGACGCTTAGGCTTGTATGGTAGGTATAAGTCTTCTAGTGTTGCTTTGTTATCGGCAGCGCGGATGCTCTTTTCGAGTTCCGGCGTCAGTTTGTTTTGTTCAGTAATACTTTTTAAAATGGTTTCGCGTCTTTGTTCCATCTCGCGGAGGTAGCCTAATCGTTCTTCAACATGGCGTAAATCAGTATCACTTAGTCCGCCAGTTATTTCTTTACGGTAACGAGAGATAAATGGAACAGTGTCGCCTGCATCTAACAGTGCGACAGCAGCGGCGATCTGTTCTGTTTTAACATTTAATTCGGTAGAGATGATTTGGTTAATATTCATGGCGTCCTCTCTGGAAGTGGGGCTTTGTCCTAGCTGAATTAGCTTGAGAAATTAGCTACTTGTCTTCATTTTTTCGATAAATGACAACAATATTTCCGATTAATTGCACGGGTTCCGCATGATTGGTTTCACAAATTTCATTGTAAATTGCTTTTTTTAGCTCGCGGTCGTTGGTGGCAATTTTGACTTTGATAAGTTCGTGGTCGTACAGAGCGCGATCAATCTCTTTGTGTACCGCTTCGGTTAAGCCATTGCTGCCTAGTAATACGATAGGTTTTAATTTGTGTGCTTTTGCTTTTAATTCTTGTCTAATTTTGGATGTTAGTGCCATTTCTATTTGTTCCAAGGCGTAAAAACATGAATTCTAACTTATTTAAGCCTAGGTATGCTAGATTTAAAATAAAATGTTAATAATCAACAAGATAAGTTAAAATAATGCTCATTTTGGAAATTAGATGTAAAATAAAAGCATCAATAAGAAAAAAGGCAGACACATGAACAAGATGAGGACAAGGATTGCGGCATCTCTGCTGGTTTTGTTAACAGCATTTTTCATGCCTTATGCAAGTGCAAAATCTTCTAAATCTCAACAGCCATTGCCTAAAGCCCCTGAGCAGATTGATCCTCCTGGTGAAAAAGTCATTGTTGTAGATCCGCAAACGCATTTATGGGCTGCATACAATGCAGAGGGTGTGCTGCAACGTTCAGGGACAGCAACATTAGGTGCTAGTTGGTGCCCAGATATTAAGCGTAGTTGCCGTACTAAAGTAGGTCAATTTCGTATTTATTCTTTAGGTGGTCCAAAATGTCGTTCGAGTAAGTATCCTCTGCCTAAAGGTGGTGCGCCTATGCCATACTGTATGTTTTTTAACGGCGGACAGGCATTGCATGGCTCTAATCAGGTGGTTAGACGTCACGCTAGCCATGGCTGCGTGAGATTACATGTGGAAGATGTGAAATGGCTGCGCTACAATTTCGTGCAAGGCCCTACATCTGAAAATAATTATCGAGGTACCAGGGTTGTTGTGAAATCTTATTAATGGAGTAAGACATGGAAATACCTGAAATTTCAGTACAAGATCTGCAACAATTGCGTGAAGCAAAAGCAGACTTTATGTTATTAGATGTGCGTAATCCTGATGAGTATGTATTCTGTCAGATTGGGGGTCATTTGATTCCTATGGCTGAGTTGCCTAATCGCTTAAATGAGTTAAATCCAGAGCAAAAAATTGTTGTTCATTGTCATGCTGGTGGCCGCTCAAGAAGAGCAACAGCGTTTTTGTTAGAGCAGGGTTTTAAGGATGTATCTAACTTACGTGGTGGCATTACTGCATGGTCAAATGAGATTGATCCTTCTGTTCCTAAATATTGAAGCTAGTATTGGAATGTTAATCTTGGCTAAAATGTGCCCCATTTTAGCCAGGATTTTATCATTTACTATTAAGCAATTTGCAGTGCAAATCCCGTAGCATTGATGACAGCAGCAATCCGTATGGTCGATTGGACAGCCAGCTTGCTGATGCCTGTTTTCTCCAGCATTTTTGTATGTGATTCCATGCACATGCCGCATCCATTGATCGCTGATACTGCTAAGCTACATAATTCAAAATCAACTTTCTCAATGCCAGGATTTGCCATGACATTCATGCGTAATTTTGCAGGTAGCTTAGCATATGTTTGATCATTTACTAGATGAATAAACCGGTAGTAAATATTATTCATAGCCATGATGCTAGCAGCTGATTTGACAGCATTAATTTCTGTTTCTGATAATATGCTCCTATATTCAGCTGATATATTCATAATTAGTTCTTTATGTTTAGTGGAGAAAGCAGAGGCTAGTGCCACCATGGCAATTTGTTTTTGTGTTAGGT
The DNA here is from genome assembly GCA_964480845.1 of uncultured Coxiellaceae bacterium. Lineage (GTDB taxonomy): Bacteria > Pseudomonadota > Gammaproteobacteria > DSM-16500 > DSM-16500 > Aquicella. Next base: position 6,749 of record CAYZRM010000040.1, read on the forward strand.
CAGCAGCGCCTTCTTCTGTTAAAACAGTAGATAAGTTTAATTTAATATCTTTTGCATGATCATGTAATTTATTTTTAATATTTTCCATGATGTTACTCCTGTGCCATATTGATAGTTTCTTCGCCTTTTTGCCAGTTGCAAGGGCAAAGTTCGTCTGTTTGTAGTGCATCTAATACACGTAGTACTTCTTTGGGATTGCGCCCCACATTCAAATCAGTGACCATCGAAAATCTAATAATACCTTGGGGGTCAATAATAAAAGTTGCTCGTTGAGAAACACCTTCATGTTTATCTAAAATGCCAAGATGTTGTGATAGCTCCCGCTTGATATCTGATAGCATGGGGAAGGGCAGGTTGCGCAATTCATCTTTTTGCTGTTTCCATGCTAAATGTACAAATTCAGAATCAGTGCTGGCGCCTAAAATTTGTGCATCTCTATCTAAAAAATCTTGATTTAAGCGGCCAAATTCAGCAATTTCCGTAGGGCAAACAAAGGTAAAATCTTTTGGCCAGAAGAATAATACTAACCATTTTCCAGCATAAGTATCATTATTAATGGAGGTGAATGCAGTATTAATATCAGTGGAAACAACGCCGGTTAAGTTGAATGCTGGCATAACATCTTGAATAGAAATCATTTTTTTCTTCCTGTTTGATTAAGTGTGAGGCCAGGATAGCAAAAGCCGATTGATTGATATAATATATTGAACTTATATTTTTAATAAAAAAAACTGATGGTAATTTTAGATGAATTTAAAAGATTTAAAGTATCTTGTTTCAGTTAGCGAGCACCGCCACTTTGGTAAGGCAGCAGAAGCTTGCTTTGTTAGTCAGCCTGCACTTAGTATGCAAATTAAAAAACTTGAAGATACACTTGGTATGCAATTATTTGAGCGCACCAATAAATCTGTTATGTTGACTGAAAGCGGCATGCATATCGTTGAGCATGCTAAGCAAATATTAAATAAAATTGATGAAATGCATGAGATAGCAAAGCTATCTAAAGATCCTTATGCAGGTGAATTAAGAATAGGAATTTTTCCTACATTAGCACCCTATCTATTACCACTTATTATGCCAAAACTTGCCAAAAAATTTCCTAGAGTATCTTTCTATTTAACAGAGAAGAAATCACCGGAGTTAATTGATCTATTAAGGCAAGGGAAATTACATGCCGCATTTTTGACTCTGCCAATAGTAGACAACCATTTTAAAATTCAGCCTTTATTTAAAGAAGAGTTTTTATTGTGTACGTCTAGCCGGCATGAATTGTCTGATAAAAGCGTTATAAGGCATCGTGATCTACAGTCATGCGATATTTTATTATTAGACGAAGGTCATTGTTTGCGTGATCAAGCTTTATCATTTTGTCACTTGATGGCCACTGATGAAGTAAAGGGCTTTAGAGCGACTAGCTTAGAAACCTTAAGGCATATGGTGGGTGCAGGTATTGGTGTAACACTCATGCCTAAACTAGCCTGCCAGAAGCAAAGTAATTTGGCTTATATTTCATTTAAAGATGCAAAGCCGAGCAGAGAGATTGGATTAGTTTGGCGAGTTTCGGGAGTAAAAAATTCATTGCTGTCAGAAATAGGTGATTTTGTTAAAGAGCTATTGTGTAAGATAAATATGGTTGATGTGTTATAAGTATGGATAGCTCTAAGGTGAGCGTGATCGGAATCGGGATGGTGTGTTTGTAGATTCTGGTGCTGTCTGATGTTGTTTTTGAGCAGTATAAGTGACCGGATTGGTCTCATTTGTCTGTGGTTGTGGATTTTGGTCTGGTGCAGTAATAGAAAGAGGTTTTTTTCCAGATTCTGCCATTTTTTTCTTAACAATAGCATGTGTTTCTATGCCCATATTTTTATGCAATTTTATATTGTTATGGGTGCCTTCAGGATCTTCAATAGTTTTATCTTTATGACGACTAAATAAGCGGCTAAAAACATTCTTAATTTTAGTAGACCAATCATACTTCATACCTAGCTCTATGATAGAGCTTGCAAACAATAGAGATGCTCCTAAAATGATGGTAGCAGGTGTAGGGATACAGACCAAACCTATTCCTATCCAAGATAGAGCACCATTGACTAGTTCAATACGCTTACTAGATAAATCTTTCTTAATCACCGCTAGCTCTTGAGTTACTTGCTTTTTAGCAGATTGATTGCATTTTGTTAAAAGACCGCTTAAATTTCTTTCATGACCAGATTTTTGTTCTATCATTTTCTTAATGATAGGGTCTTTAGAGATACTGATATAGTCACCTGAATCTATCAGCTTTTTCGTTGTATGTAATAAACTGAGGTTATTTTCGGGATTTTTAAGATAGAATGTTTCTAGTTTGACTAATAAAAATCGCTTTTCTGTTTCTGTAAGTGATAGAAATCCAGTACTTAATCCTTTGCTTTCTTTTTCTCTATCAAGTTCAATTTGAGTTAATTCAGCAAGTTCCTTATTTTTTATCTTTTGTAGTGAAGATGTTTGCCATAGTGGTAATATGGCTCCAAGGCCTAGGCTAACAGATGCCATAACACACGTAAAAGCAATAATAATACCTGTGATAGGAACGAAAGAGGTAATGGCAAAGGCGGCAGTTGATAATCCTACCACAACAATCGGACCAATAATTTTTTTTGAAGCATTTCTATGGGCAATACTTTTTATTAATGAAATAGCATGAGGGACGGCATTAATAAGCAAAGAAGTGGCAGGAATCGTTTTAACAAATGCTTTAAACATCGAGCCTAAGCGAACGATGTTGGGGAATAAAGATCCCAGTGTTGCATAAAACCCAACACTTTGTGCCGCAATATTTTGGGTATCTGATAGTTTGTCTGCTCTTTTTAAATGCTTAGAGAAGTGAACCTTTTTTTCCTCTGTTTTGAATAAGTCTTTAATGATCTTTAAGTCTGGTTGGGCCGATGTTTGATTAAGTAAAGGCAAGGTAACTAATTCTTTTACTCGAGAGGAATATGGTGTCTTTGTTTTATTAATGGCTATTCTGTTGAGAGTTGTTAACTGAATTAAATCATTCTGTAAATTTTCTAGTTCTGACCGATTAATATGCTGAACATTTTTTATTTTTCTAAGTTGTGCAATTTCAATCTTTTTTAACTGAATATCAATCGTTCTATTGGTAATTTCTAGCATTCTATCTGCAATTTTTTTCTGTTCTATATTAAATTGAGGATATATTGATAGTAATATGGTAAATGCTTGTGTAGCATGCATCAGTTTTTTCAGTTGATAAGTTAATTTTTTGGATGTTAACCATTGTGCTAATGGAGAGTCATTAGGATAGAGTTGCTGGTAAAAATTGTTTCTGTTTATCCAGGTTTGAAGTTGAGATTGAAGGTCTGTATTAGGTAACTTTACAAACAGATCGCCTATGGACGAAATAGACATGGTTATTTTATCCACTCCGTTTTGTAACTCTTTTCCTTGGGAATTAGTCATGCTAACCCTCAAATATTTTCTCTTTATATTTCATTATAACTGATAGATTTCAAATAAGTAGCATACAAAACAATAAAGAGAAATTATTCCAGGTGCTAAGGAATTAATGGCCTATGGCAATACATATAGGAAGCTGTATTTATTGATCTTTTTTAATTAATGTTGTATCACCTGCTGAAAATGGTTTGATCTTTCCATCTGGTAATGCCAGGAGTAAATGGCCTAAAGAGCTAATTCCTTGGTAGCGTCCATGAATAATATTTCCACCATTTTTGAGAGAGATTTGTTTGTTGGCAAGATAATCAACTGATTCCCATTCTTCCATAAATGCTTGTAAGCCTTGTCTTTCAAAGAGGGCTAATTGCTCAAGTAAAGTATTTGTTAACGTAATGCAGAGTTGATTTCTATCTATGTAATTACCTGTTATTTTTCTAAGAGAAGTCCATTGCTGATTAATACTATTCCCTTCCAGTGCATTGACGTTTAATCCTATGCCTATAATCGCATGGCAAGTGCCATTTGATTCAGCTTGTATCTCAATTAAGATGCCTGCTAATTTTTTGTTATCGTAAATAATGTCATTTGGCCATTTAACGTGAATAGGTAGTGGTGCTTGATAAAGTTGTAATGTCTTTTGTACTGCCAGGCCAACTACCAGACTTAAGCCAGCTAATTCACTGATGTCTTTTTGAAAAGGATAGGTACAAGATAGTGAGATGTTCTGTGCAAAAGGGGAATGCCAAGCGCGATCTAAGCGACCTTTACCATGGGTTTGTTTTTCTGCAATACAGATATGAATTTTTCCGCTTAGATGCGATTTAAGATAGTTGTTTGTCGAATCAACAGATTCAAAAACATTCAGTTTAATAGGCTTGGAAATATTTTTTCTAATTATTTCTTCATTGAGCAGTGTCAAGGGTTCAAGTAGTGCATAGCCTTTTGCTTTAACAGACTGTATTTTAATATCGTAGCTTTCTAATTTTTTAATTGCCTTCCAAACGGCGCTACGTGTCATGCCTAATGATGTGCCTAATGTAGTGCCATCATGATAGTGACCATCATTTAATATCCTGACTAGCTTGATGAAATTTTCTGTTAGTTTTTTCATAAGATCTCAAAATTTTATGGGTTTTTTCTTGGCCGATGCATGACGAGCACGTAATTCAATATCAATATATTGGTCAGTAATAGCGCTAGAGCTATGACCAGCGTCGTCTCTGACATGTTCACGTGGCCGAATTTTGACATCTTCTGATATGCCGGTATGACGCAGCCAGTGGACTGTTGCTGCAATCATCATTTCTGCATCTTCTTTAAATCCATCTGCTTTTAAGCGTTCAATTGCTTGGTCAAAGCAATATTGAACAATTTTACGGATATGTCTAGTGCCCGCAATCGCACCCTTGCCTGATGTTTTTGGGATGAGTGGAAAGGTCTCGCCCGGCGAGGGTAGGCTAGTTAAGCCTAAGCTTATTCGATAGCGTTTCAATGCTTCTAGCATATCATTACTGACGGTGATATCGCGTTCCTTATTACCCTTGCCGACGGTTTTAAACCACCAATTGTTATCCATATCTTTAAAAAAGTGGCCCATTTGTGGTATCCAGCGTGTGCTGGCGGCTAATTCTGATATTCTTAGGTACATTGCAAATAAGGCTTTCATGATAAATAAAGTACGTTCGTGTAATGCCGGGTTTTCTGCAGCCATTTGTTCAGCAGTTTCTACAATATATGCCCATTGCAGTTCTGATAGGCGTCTGATAGTGCGTTTGCTTTGATGTTTACGTAAAAACTTACTCTTTTGGCGTATTTGTGCGATAGGATTGCCAAAAGTATGTTCTTCTTGTTCCAGGTAATTAAAATAACTGCTTAAGATGGCAAAGATAGCTTGCAGTGCACTTTGTGAAAGAGTGTAGGTTTTTACATTAGGCGAACGACCATCTCGATGCTCTTTTTTACTAACCGATGCGACAAATGGGCGCCAGATTGGATTTGCTACACGCAATCCTTCTTGCTCGATAAAACGAGGGACTTGTTTTATGCCTATCCAATGTTTAGGCGGTTCTTGGCAAAAGGCTAAAAAAATTTCAATATCGTTGCGGCGTAGTTCTTTCAGTGGCTTGGCATGAATAAACCATGCCCATTGCAAAAGTCGTTCAATTTCTCGTCTATAAGATTTAAAGGTTTCTTGGCTTCCGCGATATGCCTGTAAAAACTGACAGGTGTGTTTATAGTCAGCTACCACTTCATGCGTGGAAATATCGTTGATTAGTAATGATTGAATGCGCATCACTTGATCATCAATAGAAGCATCTAGCTGTTCTAACGAATCAAATAATGGTGTTGGTATATACTCGCCAGCCATATTGTCCATTATCCATGAAAAGAGGGCTGTATTATAAGCTTAAGTCTGTTTTAAATACCAATCCCTTTATTCCTAACCATTTTGTGGCCAATCTGTGATTGAGCGCTTATCTTCCTGAAAAATAATGATCTATTTATGTATTTGTTGTTATTATCTGCGCATCTCAATTTTTCCAGGTAGAATAGAAGAATAAAAATACATGGACACACAAAAGGAGTGTTGTAATGAAGAAGTCACACTGGGCCGGAAAGGCTGTGCTTTTAGCGGTTGTTTCATTAGGATTGGGTGCTTGTTCTACAATGTCTATGCCCGGACATTCATCTCACTCATCTGCAAATTCGTCTGAAACTAACGTAGCAAAACCTGACTATAGTGCTCGTATTCCTCAGCATATTAAACCCGGTGTTAAAACAGTGGTCATTGATCCTAATGTGCATGTGTGGGGTGCTTATAATGCTCAGGGTAATTTAGTGCGTGCAGGTTTGGCAACAGCAGGCTCTAATTGGTGTGCGGATATTAAGCGTCCTTGCAAAACCAAGGCGGGTACTTTCCGCGTAAACTCGCTTGGTGATGTGACATGCAAATCTAGTATTTATCCACTGCCTAAGGGTGGTGCGCCTATGCCGTACTGTATGTTTTTCAATGGTAATCAAGGTATGCACGGAACCTATGGTCGCGGTGTTGTTGAAGGCAATGTGAGCCATGGTTGTGTGCGTATGCATGTGCCTGATGCAGAGTGGTTACGCAATAATTTTGTGACGGTTGGTACAAAAGTGGTTGTTAAGCCATATTAAGCTGTTGAGCCTGCCATCATGTGCGAGCATGATGGCAGTGATGTTATAAGCTGTTTGATTGGGACGATATTTTCTTACGGACAGCATCAATTAAAGCTTGATAGTCACATTCTAAATGTGGGCTATTAAAATCTTTGAGTGTACGCAGAAGATTGCTTTGCTCTTCAGTGCTCAATCGATTCAAGTAATCATCTTTATCTAGAACACCATCACTTAATAATTTTAATCCATTTTGATTGGTAACAAGACGTACTAACATTTCTCTGTTAATCGGTGAGCTACCTTTTAGTTCATCGATAGTTAAGTGTTTCTTTGTGAAGATTTCATCTATTACTAGTTTGTGGCTGTTCACATCGGCATAAGTGGGATTAAATAGACGATGGAGTGTTTCACGTACACTAATGCTAAGGCCTAAAAATTCAGCAATAGTAATATAGCCATTGCTAATCGCATGTATGCCTACAGGGGTAAACAAATGGTATTTTAAGGAATGCTGATCTATGTTGCTAAGCATACTAAAGTGTGTGCTTGATAAATAACTTTTAGCATCAAATAGATGCTGATTAATGTCTGTAGGTTGATTAGTTTGGAATAGTGTAGATTTTAATAATGGTGTTGTTGCGGCTTGCTTTTTCGTTTTTTTGGATGTAGCTGCTCGTTGAGCAGCTAAGTAAGTTGTTCTTGCTAGCATAGATTTTATTCCTTTACTAATTGAATTGTTGCACTTGCTGTTGGTTCTGTTGTTGATTTTGCTGCTGATTTTGTTGTTCTTGACGCATGATGGCATCAGGTTCTTTGAGGTTTAGTATTTCATACATATTTTTTTCGGTGATGGGAACATTTTTGTAAAGGTTGCTGTAGTCGTCAACATTACGACCTGTGATAAGGCTATCAAGCATTTGTGTGCCGGGTTGGAATAAGCCGGCAAAGAATGAACCACCCAATATATTAGGTAAATTGCCATTTGCTGCATAAATATGCATGGATAAGATGCATAATAGAATTAAGCTAAAAATATAGCCACGTAATAAACCAATTGCAGCACCAACTTTGCGGTCCAAGGCAGCATAAGGGAAGGAGAATACGGTAACAAAGCCGGTTACTACCAGGGCTGCTTCACAAATTGAGAAAATACCGACAAAGCAGATCAGGATACTAATAGAGTACATAATCTCCATTAATAAATTATTAGTGAGTGAACCTGCATCAACCGCTGCCATGAAATTTTGTACAATTGAGCTATCAACGACATCGCTGATTAATGGGGACGAGTTTAAGAAATGGGCTAGTGGCACAGTAAATTGGATGGTAAAAATGAGGGCAACACTTAAGCAAATTAGCCCGATGATCTCTTTGGTGGCGCCACGCGACATACCAAGGATAAAGTTAACAACAAGAATTAAGAAAATGAAAAAGTCTAATCCATTCCAAGAGCTCATTAATTTACCCTCAATGTCAAAATCGATATTGATCCTAAGGGTAACATGGAATCATTTGATTAAACAATTAGATAGTCAGGGCGCTAATTTTTTTAAAAAATAACTTGATTGTTCACCATTATTTTGTTTAATCTTGCCATATTGGTGAACTAATGGTGAACAGTGGATGGCTGAAAAATTACGCGACCATTTATTATGTTATATAGAGGCTTTTATTGATGAGCAAGGTCGGTCGCCATCTTTGCTAGAAATGATGGCTGCTATGCAAATCAATCCTGGCTCTAAAAGTTTGATTAGCCGTAACTTGAAGTTGCTTGAGCAAGAAAGAAAAATAGTCATGCATAGAGAAGGGCGGCAGTTGGTTATTACACTGAAAAAAGATCAGCGGCATGGCCTTCCTTTGTTAGGTAAAATCGCTGCAGGGAATTTAATAGATGCTATTTCAGATGCCAACCCTGAATATATTGAGTTAGATCAATTATTATATGCAGCTGATTTTGCATTAACAGTTGCTGGCGATTCAATGATAGAGGAAGGCATACTGGATGGAGATGTGATTCTTTGCAAGAGCCGTGCAATAGCAACGGAAGGTGAAATTATTGTGGCATTGATTGATGGTAATGAAACAACCCTGAAACGTATTTCTTATCGTAGTAAAGGGGTTGTGACACTCATCCCAGCAAATAAAAATTTAATGCCTATTGCTTATGATCCTGCGCGGATTAAAGTGCAGGGAATTTATGTTGGCTTGCTTAGGCTAACTCACTAATGTGTTAACAACTACATAATGTGGCATCTGATCTGGAATCGGGGGATTTTACAGAGAAGATGCCACAATGTGTAGCTTATCAGTATAAATTCATATACCCTTGTTGTCAGTATGCCAGGAATTCCTGCAAACCTCGTCGTCCCCCGCGAAGGCGGGGGATCCAGCTTGGTATTGCCTGTCTGGATCCCGCGGACAAGCCGCGGGAAGACAGTTAGCGGGAATCACTGACAGTATGCTATTTAACATGATGTTAAATCGTTTTTCATTCGTCTATTAAGGATTATGGGTAGTATGAAAAAAATCACTATTTTTTTATTCAGCTTATGTTTTTTTTCCTCAGC
>CAYZRM010000041.1:0-13209 GCA_964480845.1 uncultured Coxiellaceae bacterium
ATAAAATATAACTTGTGGAAAAAACAGAAATTCTGATAAGTTGGATAACATTTAAATCGAGAGTGTAAAATGGATTTTACGTTTAATGATGATGAATTAGCTATCCGCGACATGGCGCGTGATTTTGCTGAAAATGAAATGGCTCCTTTTGCATCTGAATGGGATAAAAATCATACCTTTCCTGTAGAGACTCTACGCAAAGCAGCATCGCTAGGCTTAGCAGCTTTATATGTGAAAGAAGATGTAGGTGGCACTGGTTTAAATCGTTTAGCAAGTGCTCTAATTTTTGAAGAGCTCGCCACCGCTTGTCCATCCACTTCAGCTTATCTATCCATACATAATATGGTTGGCTGGCTAATTGATCATTATGCTAATGATCAACTGCGCCAACAGTGGCTACCTAAACTGGCCACCATGGAAATATTCAGTAGTTATTGCTTAACAGAACCAGGCTCGGGTTCAGATGCTGCATCTCTTAAAACAACAGCTACACGTCAAGGCGACCATTACATCGTCAATGGCTCAAAAGCCTTTATTTCTGGTGGATCAGTCAGTGATATTTATGTTTGTATGGTTAGAACAGGTGATGAAAGTAGCCAAGGTATTAGCTGCTTACTAATAGAAAAAAATACCCCTGGGTTAAGCTTCGGGAAACCAGAACCCAAACTAGGTTGGCATAGTCAACCAACTACCATGGTATTTTTTGAAAACTGTCGTGTGCCTGTCACCAATTTGATTGGTGCAGAAGGCCAAGGATTCAAAATTGCATTATCAGCACTTAATGGTGGAAGGATTAATATTGCAGCATGCTCTTTAGGTGGCGCCAAAAGCTGCTTAACTAAAACTCGGCAGTACATGTTAGAACGCAAGCAATTCAAGCAACCATTATCTGAATTCGAGGCATTACAATTTAGAATAGCTGATATGCTAACGGAGCTAGAAGCAGCCCAACTACTTACCTATCGAGCAGCCTATGCCCTAGATCGCCAAGATGCCAATAAAATCTCCTATTGTGCAATGGCTAAACGATATGCAACAGATGTTTGTTTCAAAATCTGCAATGAAGCATTACAGTTGCATGGGGGATATGGATACATACAAGATTATCCCATTGAACGCTATTTTAGAGATTTACGGGTACACCAAATCTTAGAAGGAACAAATGAAGTAATGCGTTTGATTATTGCTAGGCATATTTTTAGTGAAGCGTTTGCAGAGCAATATTAAAAATGTCAGCACATAATTGGCAAAACATTATCAAATACTGTCTCTGCAAAGGGCTATGCAGAGACAGTGTTAAATTATAAAGAAAAAATCATGTCTCTTTGAATAAAATATCCATAAATTTTTTATTGATATATATTTTTTCTCTACCAACTTCGATTTCTTTTAAAATACTCTCCTGAGCTAGTTTCTGCAAATATTCAGCAGCTGTCTGTCTTTTTACAATACCAGCTTCAACAACGTTAGAAATACGACAGTACGGCTGAACAAAAAGAAGCTCTACCAATTCTCTGGAGTATATTTTGGGCTGTTTATTTTTAACGGTTAGAATAGTTTCATCCATCAGGTTCACAATATTTTTAATTTTATTACTTGTCCATTGAGACGTATATGTAACAGCTTCTAGCATGTAAATTATCCAAGACTCCCAATCATTTTTAACAGTGACATTTAATAAATGCTCATAATAGGCATTTTTATGTTTAATAATGTAGCGGCTTAAATAAAGGATAGGGATAGTTAATAATTCTCTTTCAATTAAATATAAAATATTTAGAATTCTTCCTGTCCTGCCATTTCCATCAGTAAACGGATGAATAGCTTCAAATTGATAATGTCCAATCGCCATTTTTATTAATGGATCAATATCACTTTCATCATGTAAAAATGCTTCCCAGTTTTGAAGCTTCTCTCTTAAAAGAGCTTCACCTTGCGGCGGCGTATAAATAACTTCTTGTGTTACTTGGTTAAATAACAGTGTACCAGGACCTTTTCTGACCGCCGTATCAATACCATGCAGAATAGAACATAGTTTCTCAGCGAGAACTGTATTTAATGGACGATATTTAAGCAACTCAAACCCCTCTTTCAGAGCAGTCCGATAACGTAATGCCTCTTTTGTTGCTGGATCTATGCTAGCTTCTGAGACACTATTAGCATACTGAAATAGTTTATCGGTTGTCGTTACTATATTTTCAATTTCTGAACTTGCCTGTGCCTCCAATAGTGGCAGTGTATTTATTAATACACTTTGGTTAGGTAACATCTCGGCAGCTTTTCTAAGTTCCGCTAATGACGCACGCGCCTCAATACAAACCTTCAGTATTTTTTTAGTTTCTACGTCTTCCTTAGGAGGAAGTATAGGAAGATTATTATATGGCTTACTGACATCCACACCCGACATGTTTAAATTTTTCCGTTTTATCGACATGTTTTTAGGATATGTCGATCGCATCGACATGTCAATGAGATGTGTCGATTTTTTCTCATTTTATCGACATATAAAGAAAGGGTTAGAATAAAAGCAATATTTATCAATAAGCTGAACCCGCATGGCATTACCATGCGGGTCATGCTTAACTAATCAACTGTTTGATAATTGCACCTAAAAAGCGAGTTGCCTCACCGCCGGTAACGGCCCTATGATCAAAAGTCAAAGAAAGCGGCATCATTCTACCCACTATTACCTGGCCATTGCGCACAACAGGCACTTCTCTTGCACGGCCAGCGCCTAGAATAGCAACCGCAGGTGGTACAATAATGGGGGTTGCATACTGACCAGAGATGGTTCCAAAATTGGATAACGTAATCGTTGCTCCTTGCATATCAGATGCCGGGATAGAACGAGACAAAACAGCTTCTTTGAAACCATCAATCATCGTACGCAACTCTTCTGGTGATTTATCCTGTACTTGTTTAATCACAGGCACAAATAAACCTTCTTCCGTATCAGTTGCCATACCAATATTGACATCAGAGAACAACTTACGCTGCATCGTTTTACCATCAAACCAGGCATTTAATGCAGGCTCTTCTTTAGCAGCAGCAGCTATTGCTTTTAATAATCGTGCAGTCATATTACTCTTAGAAATATCTGTAATATCTGCATCTTCAATAATGGTAACAGGCACAATTTCACGATGTGACTGCATCATTGCTTGGGCCATCACACGACGTACACCATGCAATGCTTCACCGTCCGTAATACCATATGAAGTATTAGCTGTTCCTGAAGAAAGATTAATACACTTCTTCACATCATCAGCTGTGATAATACCTTGAGGACCCGTGCCAGTTACCTGACTTAAATCAATATTTAATTGAGTTGCTAACACACGCGCTGCTGGCATAGCTTTAATGCCATTAGAAACAGATCTTGCGGCACCAATGGTGACGTCACCATCGTCCCATTTGCTTTCGCTGGTTTCTAGCTTACCCACCACACTGCCTTTATCAGCTGTTGCTGGGGTTGGTGCATGAACAACACCCTCACCAGTATCAAATGTAACAAACGGTGCGCCTGTTTTAATAACCTCATTTGCAGCCCCATGCAAGGCTACAATCTTTCCTGCATAAGGTGATGGTACATCCACAATAGATTTTGCTGTCTCCATAGAAACCAATGGTTGATCAACAGCAACTTCATCACCTACATTCACATACCATTCACGCACTTCGGCCTCAGCCAACCCTTCACCCAAATCAGGTAAACGAAAAATTTTCATGCAAACTCCATCTGACGCATCACTGCATCAATAATACGTTTTTCACTAGGAATATAAACTTTTTCCATACGTGCATAAGGCACGATGGTATCAAAACCAGCAACACGTTCAACGGGTGCTTTCAAAGAAAATAGTGCTTTTTCTGCAAGCTGTGCAGCAATTTCACCACCCACACCACCAGTTAGTGGTGCTTCATGCACAATCACGCAGCGCCCTGTCTTTTCAACAGATGTCAAAATAGTATCCATATCCAGAGGCCTAATTGATGCAACATCAATCACTTCTGCACTAATACCCATATCACTTAATTGATTCGCAACCGATAAAGTTTCTTTTACCATTGCACCCCACGTTACTAAAGTAACATCTTCGCCAGAACGTAGCGTAAAACAAACATCTAATGGCAATGCAACCCCATCATCTTTTACCTCTTGTTTTGCATAGCGATACAAACGTGAAGGTTCTAAGAAAATGACAGGATCAGGGCTACGAATAGACGCTAGTAATAATCCATACGCTCTCGCTGGAGAGGAGGGAATAACCACTCTTAAGCCAGGTGTATGTGCAAAGATCGCTTCCGTACTTTCAGAATGATGCTCAGGTGCATGGATACCAGCACCATAAGGCGCACGAAAAACCAGCGGGCAAGTTAAACGACCACGTGTACGATTACGCATACGTGAAACGTGATTAATAATTTGATCTAATGCTGGATAAATAAATCCCATAAACTGGAATTCTGCAACGGGCTTTAGGCCTCGTACGGCCATACCAACGGCCAAGCCACCGATCATCGATTCCGCTAAGGGAGTATCTAGTACACGCTCAGGACCAAATTGATCAAGTAAGCCTAAAGTAGCCCGAAAAACACCACCATCTTTACCAACATCTTCACCCATGACAATCACATCATGATCAGCTTGCATCTCATAAGCCATTGCTTGGGTAATTGCTTCAACTAATGTCAACTCAGCCATGTGCTGCATTCTCCAAATCTTTTAACATCTCACGCTGCCATGTATAGGCTTGCGGTAGTTTCTCATAGAGATAATCAAACATTGATTCCAATGGTTGTGGAGAAACAGATAAATATTCTTTTACAACGTCATCAATCTGGCGTGCGCAGTCTAATTGTAATGCTTGTTCTTGCTCTTCAGACCAGGCATTCAACTGTTCTAGGTAACGTCTTAAACGTGCAATTGGCTCCTTCTTCCATTCACGCTCTCGAATACCAGTAGGCTCGTAGCGACTAGCATCATCCGCAGTTGTATGGTCGTGTTGGCGGTAGCACATCATTTCAATTAAATGCGGCTGATTATTTTCACGCGCATTTTTTAGTGCTTCTGCTGTGCGATGTTGTACAGCAATAATATCATTACCATCGATTTGCTCACCCGTAAAACCAGCGGCAAACGCTTTTTGTGCAATGGTTTGTGCGGCAGTTTGCGCTTCACGAGGTACTGAAATGGCCCATTGGTTGTTACAAATCACAAATACAACAGGAAGTTTCCAAACACCTGCCACATTCATGGCTTCGTAGAAATCGCCTTGAGAGGTTGCACCATCCCCAATAATCGATAAAACAGCCGCATTTTCTTTATGATACTTAGCAGCAAAAGCAGCACCTGCTGCATGTAATGTTTGACTAGCAATAGGAACACTAAAAGGGAAATCCTTGGAATCTACGCCAAAATCATTGCCACGCTCATCTCCACCCCAAAATAATAAAATTTGAGACAGTTTCACACCACGCTGCATTAAGGTGCCCATGTCACGATAATAGGGCACAAAAATATCATTTTTTGCCAGCGCATTACCCACACCAACAAAAATAGCTTCTTGGCCACGAGTTGATGGATAGGTACCCAACTTACCGGTACGCTGCAAAGCAATCGCTTTAGCATCCATCAAACGAACTAACACCATCATGCGGTACAATTCAGTTAGTTTTTCCACATCTTCTGCTAACGCCGGCATTTCATCGGCAATTTGGCTGTTTTCGTCCAAATATTGATAATATGGGACTTCTAGCCTTTCAATAATTTTCACAAAAGAAAGCTCCGTTTCGCTATAATAATATTCTAAGTTGGCATCAAGATTATCATTCAGCACGCTAGAGTCAAGCAAAGGAGAATGCAATGACAAAGCAAATCGCGTTAGTCACGGGTGGAATGGGTGGAATTGGTCAAGCAATATGCCGTGAGCTGCATGATTTAGGCTTTCGCGTCATTGCCAGTTATCAACGCAAAGCAGAAGCGGCACTTGCCTGGCAAAAAGAACAGCAAGAAGCTGGCTATAAAATTGACATAGTGCACACGAATGTAACAGATTATGATGCCTGCGCCATGATGGCACAGAAAGTTGAACAAGAATTTGGACAAATTGATGTCTTGGTTAACAATGCAGGCATCACAAATGATGCAACTTGCTGCAAAATGACCAAAGAAAACTGGGATGTGGTGATCAATACTGATTTAAATAGTGTGTTTTACGTCACTAGCGCCTTTATCAAGAAAATGACTGCTCGTAAGTATGGTCGCATTATTAATATATCCTCTATTAATGGCCAAAGAGGCCAGTACGGCCAGGTCAACTACTCTGCTGCAAAAGCAGGCATCCACGGGTTCACCAAGGCATTAGCAAGAGAAGTTGCCAAAGATGGCATTACAGTTAACACTATTTCACCCGGCTATGTTGCCACTGAAATGGTCAAAGCAGTTCCTGAACATATACAGCAAAAAATCCTAACTGAAATTCCCATGGGACGTTTTGCTGAACCAGAAGAAATTGCACATGTCGTAGGCTTTTTAGTTGATAAACGCAATGCGTATATTACTGGTGCAAATATTGCGGTTAATGGTGGGCATTACATGCTTTAAGGAATACTATGACAAGAATTATCAAAAAATATCCTAATAGACGTCTCTATGACACGGCAGTAGGCACTTACATTACGTTAGAAGAAATTAAAGAATTAGTCATCAAACGCAAAGACTTTAAAGTGATTGATGCAAAAACTGAAAAAGACATCACTCAAAGCATGTTGTTGCAAATTATTAGCGAACAAGAAGCAAGTGCTGAGCCCATTTTTACAACCGCAATGTTGCAAGATTTGATACGCGCTTACCATGAAAAATCCCAAAATATTTTCTCTGAATACTTAGAACAAACCATGAATTTATTTCAAAAACAAAAAGAATTCTTTGAGAAACAATGGTCTTTTATGGACCCTAAAAAAAATAATAAAAATAGAAAAAAATCTGATAAATCAGATGGTTAATATTTAAATTAGTGAGCACTTCCTGGCCAATGATTTGACGTTTTTAGCAGGATATCCTATAGTGAATGTAAATGCTGCAGTGCAGCAAAACATCAGGCGGAGGTAGCAAATCATGAACACTCAAGGGTTTGAATCATTTTTAAATTTAGGCAAAAACTTACAGCATCCTATGAGCGATTTGAGCAAAGCCTCCTCGGAAATTTGTCATCGTTTAGCTCAAGAAAATATCGAGATGTTGGAAGACAACGTTTCGCGCTTCGCTGATCAATTAAAAAGATTAGCCCGTGTGAGACGCCCCGAGGAGTTAATTGGGCTGCAAAAGGATTGCTTTAATGAAGATGTAACAGCAGCAATACAAAATATGCAAAAGTATGTGCATATGTCTATGGAATGCATGGAAGATTTAACAAAACTATCAGGATCAGCACAGGAAGCGGTGGCTGCAACAGGGAAAGCATTTCACGGAGAGAAATTTAAGGATAGAGATCATAAGGAAAAATCGAGCAAATAACACAGGGAATGTTAACGTTATCCGTGAGTATTCGCTAGGCTAATTGTAGCAAATACTCACGGATTATCTCATTGGAGATTCAGGATGAATAAAGATGAATGCCACCCTAAACATGTGTCTGAAAAATTAGACCATACAATACAAGCAGCCGTTGCACAAATGACTGGTGGCATATCGCCAGCATCTTTTATGCTAGCGTTTGTTGATTGGTACATGCATTTATTAATTCATCCAGCTAAACAAATTGAGTTACTTGATTTATTTACTAGAAATTCTTTGCATATATTTGATCAATTTAACAAACAACTACGTGGTGATAAAACTGGCGAATTTGCTGCATTAAGCACGCCTAGTGATAAGCGTTTTGTTAATAAGGCTTGGCAACAATTTCCTTATAATGTCATGTACGAATCGTTCTTGTTAACACAAAACTGGTGGGATGTTGCTACCAAAGATGTACGTGGCGTTAGCGAACACAATATAAATGTGACTAATTTTTCTGCTAGACAAATGCTAGATATGTTTTCCCCTTCCAATTCACCATTATTAAACCCTGAAATTTTACAGAAAATGGTAGAAACCGGTGGAATGAATTTTGTAAAAGGCTATGAAAACTTTATTGATGATATGCGCCGTTACAAGGAAGGTCTGCCACCTGCTGGTGCAGAGGCATATGAGGTAGGAAAAAATCTAGCTCAAACACCTGGTAAGGTAGTTTTCCGTAACGAACTTATCGAATTGATTCAATATGAACCTACCACAGAAAAAGTCTATGCTGAACCTATATTAATTACACCTGCATGGATCATGAAATACTATATTTTAGACTTATCACATAAGTATTCATTAGTGCGCTATTTAGTACGTAAAGGACATACTGTTTTTATTATCTCGTGGAAAAATCCTGAGAAAAGTGATGCGCATTTTGGCATGGAAGATTATTTAGATTTGGGCACACTGGCTGCCATCAAAACAATTAATACTATCTGCCCTAAACAAAAAATACATTTGGTAGGGTATTGCATAGGTGGGACTTTATCAGCCATCACAGCTGCCACCATGGCCAAAGAGAATGATAAGCGACTGGCTAGTTTAACATTATTAGCCGCTCAAACAGATTTCACCGAACCAGGTGAATTAGGCTTATTTATTGATGAAAGCCAGATTGCATTTTTAGAGAATTTAATGAAAGAAAGTGGTTATTTGGATACTCACCAAATGGCTGGTGCCTTCCAAATGTTACGCTCTAATGACTTAGTATGGTCACGCATGGTGCGTGAATACATGTTAGGTGAGCGTGGGATGCTAAATGATTTAATGGCTTGGAATGCAGATGCCACTCGCATGCCATATAAAATGCACTCTGAATATTTACGTAATCTGTTTTTAAATAATCAATTAGCAGAAGGAAAATATATTGCACACGACCATCCGATTGCAATGGCTGATGTACATCAACCCCTTTTCGTCGTTGCAACTGAAAAAGACCATGTCTCCCCTTGGCGCTCGGTATTTAAAATAAATTTATTAACACCTAGCGATGTCACATTTGCATTAACTAGCGGTGGACATAATGCAGGTATTGTTAGCAAACCATCTAAAAAAACAAAACGTTACTATCATATATCAACCATTAAAAAAGCAGATCACTATATTGATGCCGACACCTGGTATCTTAATACCCCGGTTAGACAAGGTTCTTGGTGGCCAGCATTTGAAAAATGGTTAGCTCATCATTCATCAACACAGAAAATCTCACCTCCGCCTATGGGAGCAAGCAAAGCGGGGTTACCTGTTCTTTGTGATGCGCCGGGGACGTATGTGCTAAAGAAATAATGGAATGATTCAATTAGACAGCGGGCTAATAGTCACTTAACTATTTCTTGTCACATCCCACTCACCAGATAAAGCCTCTGCTTGCTGCAATACAGTCTGCACGGCCTCATCTTGCAAATCAGGCGGGTAGCCATATTTACGAAGAATCCGCTTAACAAGCACACGTAATCTTGCCCTGGCAGATTCACGATGCGCCCAATCGACAGCAATATTCTCACGTAAATTCACCAATAACTCATGAGCAATTAAGCGAAGCTTATCATCACCCATCATCTCCACCGCACTCTCGTTTTCAGCCAATGCATCGTAAAAAGCAATTTCTTCATTAGATAGCCCCGATTCCTCGCCACGTCGTTGGGCTGCGCGGATATCTTTAGCTAAGTTAATCAACTCCTGCATAACTTCAGCAGCTGTAATAGCATTTGCGTGGTAACGAGCAGCGGCATCTTCTAAACGCTCCGAAAAAGCCTTGGTTTGTACAATATTCGTTTTGCCCCGTGAACGAATACCATCATTAATTAATTTTTTCAGCGCCTCCAGCGCAAGATTCTTTTTATCCATTTGCTGCACTTCTGATAAAAACTCGTCCGATAAAATGGAGATATCAGGACTTTTCATACCACTAGCTGCTAAAATATCCACAATTTCGGTAGAAACAACAGCGCGACTCACAATTTGCTGAATAGCTAATTCTCTTTCTTGTTTTGTGATACCTGAGCTTGTAGATGTCTTTACTAAAGCAGCGCGTATTGCTTGAAAAAAGCCAACTTCTTCACGAATTTGTCTTGCTTCATCTGAGGCTGAAGCTAAAGAGTATGCTTTTGATAATGCTAATACCGCATCCTGATAGCGGCGATGTACATTTTTCTTACCCTCCTCCGTCTTCTCTTTAGCAGCTAATTTGTGCTGCATCTCTAGAATCCACTCTATCGCCTCTGCCATCATTTTTAAGCGCTCTTGAGCTGTTCCCGTCAATGCGGATTGATAGCTAAAACCATAAAACATATCACGGACAATTTCGTATTTTTCCATCATTACTTTGACGGCTTCGCCTTCCTCAATACCCGTGCTTTCTTGATCATTCTTTGAGTATTGCTGAAGTGCTAATTTAAGACTATGCGCAATCCCAATATAATCAACAATTAGCCCCGCAGGTTTATCACGAAATACACGATTCACACGGGCAATTGCCTGCATCAAGCCATGACCTTTCATGGGTTTATCAACGTACATAGTATGCATACTAGGCGCATCAAAACCAGTGAGCCACATATCACACACCATCACTACTTTTAATGGATCCTTAGCATCCCTCGCACGCTTTGCTAGATCATCACGCCGCTTTTTACTGCCAATGTGCTGTTGCCATGCTTGAGGATCACTAGCATTTCCAGTCATCACCACCTTAATGACACCGGCATTATCATCTTCGCTATGCCATTGTGGGCGCAATTTTATTATTTGATCATATAATTTTACGCAGATGTGACGACTCATACAAACAATCATCGCCTTACCATTTAATGCAGCGACACGATTTTCAAAATGCTCAATGATATCCTTTGCCACCATAGCAAGCCGTTTATCGCTACCCACTATCGCCTCAATTGTTGCCCATTTCTTCTTAAAACGTTCTTGCTCAGACTCGGAATCCTCTTCTGTTAATGCCTCAACTTCCGCATCTATATTAAGTTTTTCTTCTTCGTTAAGCTCAATACGTGCCAATCGTGATTCATAATAAATCGGTACCGTTGCACCATCCTCAACAGCACGGCTAATGTCGTAAACATCAATGTAATGACCAAATATAGCTGGCGTATTCACATCACTGGCTTCAATAGGTGTACCTGTGAAACCAATGAATGATGCATTAGGTAGCGCATCACGCAAGTATTTTGCAAAACCATAAGAAATAGCAGCCGTTTTTGCATCCACTTTGGCACGAAAACCATACTGACTGCGGTGTGCCTCATCTGCAATGATCACAACATTGCGCCGATCAGTTAGCATGGGGTATTCGCTTTCACCTGATTCTGGAGCAAACTTTTGAATGGTTGTGAAAACCACACCGCCAGAAGCTCGATTTAACATCTTCTGTAAATCTTCTCGGCTTTCTGCACGCACCGGTGTTTGTCGAATCAAATCGCGGCACATTGAAAAGGTGGTAAATAATTGCTCATCCAAATCATTGCGATCTGTTAGCACGACAAGCGTTGGATTTGCCATTGCTGGTTGTTTGACTAATTGCCCTGCATAAAACGCCATCAAAAGACTTTTGCCTGACCCTTGAGTATGCCAAATGACACCCGCTCTTTTATCTCCTTTTGCTTGTGAGTTGACGCTAGGCAAGCCGTAAATCTCTGGATTTTCACGCACACCTTTCCATGGAGTAGCTGCGCGAATGGTCGATTCAATGGCTTTTTGTACAGCATGAAATTGATGATAGCCCGCTATTATTTTTACTAGACCATTCTCTTTTTCACCAAAAACAGTGAAATGTCGAATTAAACTCAATAAACGCCCATGTTCAAATATACCTTCCATTAAAATAGAGAGCTCAGGCTCGCCTTTTGGTGCAATATTACGGCCATTCGTTGTGCGCCACGGCATAAATCGTTCGAAATCAGCAGAGAGCGAACCAACGCGCGCGGTGATGCCATCTGACACAACTAATAATGCGTTGGTATGAAATAAAGGTGATATTTGATTTTTATAAGTCTGCAGCTGATTAAACGCACTGAAAACAGTCGCGACATCACTACCTGGGGCTTTTAACTCAATGACAGCCAGCGGCAACCCATTCACAAAAATAACTACATCAGGACGTCTATTATATTGGCCAGTAATCACAACAAACTGACTGACAGCTAACCAATCATTTTGTTCTGGATGTTCAAAATTAATTAGCACCACCTTACCTGACGTTAATATGCCATCATCAGCATAGTATTCAACATCAACACCTTCTGTAATCAGCTTATGTATGCGTCGATTTTCTTCCATTAAAGAAGGTAATTCAAATTGTGTCACTTTACGGATAGCATCTTGCTGTGCTTCTAAAGGTATGCCTGGGTTTAGATGCTTAACTGCTTGTTCTAAACGTTTTTTAAGAATAGTTATATCGTGGCTTTCACGCTCAGGACGGATGCCGTCTGGGCCTATGGTTTCGTCGCTCTCCACACTATAATGGAGTGCTTTTAGCTGGTCTAGCATAGCGTTTTCTATATCAGCTTCAGATACAAAAGCCATCGTTACACCCTCTCTTCTTCTATTATTACTTCTTCATTTTGAGTAGTTATATCACGCGCAGCATTTAGTGCTTCAACATAGGCCATTCTATCAAGTTGATACAAAAATCGACTGGCCTCTATACGTATCGGGATAATATCACCTGTTGCTAAAACCACCTCAACGACCAAATTACCCTCATCATCAACATCTAGCTGCAATGACGTTTTTTCATCAATTATTTGGTGGAAACGGTTAAATCGTTCATAGGGTTCACGAGTTCTCACTAAATCTAGATCAGCTTCAAGATACGCTTGATGAAGAAACGTTATAATAGCGTCAGCAGATAACACAGCAGCACGATGATGATAAATTGATAACACCTGTATAAATCCATCTTTCCCGTGACTAAGGGGCCCAGCCTCATTACGCAGTTCACGCAATGAACTCGCCAACTTGTTATGACGCTTGATGATATCTGCAAATTTTCGGTCGCGATTATCATTTAGCTTTAACAACCGGGTCGCTACTGAAAGCCATTCAGTAATAGGCACATCATCTTTTTGAGGTTTTAGTGGTGACTTTGGGTTATCAAGCTCATCAATAATGACACGACATACACATTC
>CAYZRM010000041.1:13309-15180 GCA_964480845.1 uncultured Coxiellaceae bacterium
TCAAAATCCACAAACCACGACTTAAACAACGCCTGCGCCATAGCTTCCAGTGTTTTATTCATTTTTCGGTTTAGTTCTATTTTGTCGTCTAAGGTGCCTAGGATGTGGGCGATGGCGCGTTGTTCAGGAAGTGAAGGCAAGTTTAATCCCAGCAACTTAAATGTGTCTCTTGTAATCGTATCAAACACACCACCATGTGCAACCTTCTTCATTTTTGCAACAGAATTACTCAAAGCATAGTACAGAAAATCTGTATCTGTGATGCCTTCTTTTCCACGAATGCCATAACAGGATTGATTAAATGCCATAGGTCGCGTGAGCTGGGCTAAAACACCCACTGTACCCCTAGCAGATAAAATAATATCTCTTCTTTGTAGCAACATAGTTGCACTATTAGATAAACCAAGTTGTGTTATTGTTTTCTCTGTTCCCGACACCCAACGATAACCTGTATTAAAATCTACAACTGACAGCCAAGGGATACCTCCATTCCAATATTCAGGTATGCTGGTTTTTGGTGTGCCGCCACTAATGATTTCTATTACATCAGCGAATTGGACATGCTGCCACTCACCCATCATACCCAACCTCCTGACTCTCTCGCTCAATAAAGTTGATTCTCTCCTTTTCTATCAGTAAAGCCACTTTATATTGAGAGACAACTAATTGCTTATTAATCATTTCCACCACCATATCGACCCGCCCGAGATTGAATACCGATAGCACCAGTCGCATCAACCCATTTTTTGGGTGTCATCCGAAAGCTGTTTAATCCTGCCTCAGATTTAAAGGTGTCGAATTCGACACCTTTAAAATTAGGATTATGCAATTGCTCCCATATTCCTAGAAATTCCAATGTGTTACGATTACGCATCCAATTATGGATCAAATCATCGCCGCCAAATTTCTTAGCCATATCTGTTAAACAGATATAATCTTCATCATGTACAGAAAATATGCCGATATCTGAACCTTGAACCTGAATTATCCTTTTTGCCTTTGCCATGCTAATCCTCTTTAAACCTCTAATGCGCAGGGAATTTATTTAAATTCAATGGGATACCCAAGTTTTTCTAAATTTTTAGCAATTTCCACATCCAACCGCTGCGCTTCTTTTTGTTGAGCTTGCCACTCACCCACTAACCGCTTCATTTTTTCATCAAAAGGCTCACCATCATCCTCTTGCGCTTCTGCACCCACATATCGCCCCGGGGTGAGCACATGCCCTTGCTTTTGAATGTCTTCTAATGTTGATGACTTACAGAACCCTGGGATATCTGCATACTCACCCGCATTTTTTTCGCCACGCCATGCATGATAAGTGTTAGCAATTTTTTTCACGTCATCATCAGTCAATTCACGACGCGTGCGATCTACCATCACACCTAGTTTTCGCGCATCAATAAATAATACTAAACCACGCCGATCGCGCAGATGCTCCTTGCCAGCTCGACCATTGGATTTGTCACGAGCCAAAAACCACAAACAGGCGGGAATCTGTGTTGAATAGAAAAGTTGCCCAGGAAGCGCCACCATACAATCAACCACATCTGCTTCGAGCATTGCTTTGCGAATATCACCTTCACCAGATTGATTGGAAGACATAGAACCATTTGCTAACACAACACCTGCCGTACCAAAAGGAGCCAAATGGTGAATAATATGTTGTAACCAACCATAGTTCGCATTGCCAACTGGTGGAACACCGTATTTCCAGCGCACATCATCTCGCAATCTATCACCACCCCAATCAGATACATTAAAAGGTGGGTTTGCAAGGATATGGTCAGCTTTTAAATCACGCAATTCATCTTTGTGAAAGCTACCCTCGTTATTCCAACGAATATCAGAATCAATGCCGCGAACAGCCA
>CAYZRM010000042.1:0-15178 GCA_964480845.1 uncultured Coxiellaceae bacterium
GGCATGGCTGGCTTTAGTAGTTCTGAACAAACTAATATTACCAACAGCGGCAACGCTTATATTTGCCCAGCATCCGCCATATAAACCGATAGCTTTCTAAGCAAAAAACCTCTGCAAGACTAACCCTGGAGAGGTTTTTGAATAAGGCGGCAGGATTGATCGAAGGCCCGAGAATGTAAAGTGGATGTCTCTGTAGCGCTTTAGACTTCCTGGATAGGCATGCACACCACGCTAACACTCTGACTTCCTCAGACTATGCTTGTAGGGCTTCGATCAATACCTGCCAATGCTTGAATTATACTACTTAACAATAAATTTACAACGCATAGCCTCAAGA
This sequence comes from uncultured Coxiellaceae bacterium, assembly GCA_964480845.1. GTDB lineage: Bacteria > Pseudomonadota > Gammaproteobacteria > DSM-16500 > DSM-16500 > Aquicella. The sequence continues at coordinate 338 of CAYZRM010000042.1, forward strand.
AATTTGATATTCTACTCACTCAAGTCCACTCGTAAAATAATCCTCAGATTGCATCTCAGACAAGCGTGATCGAGTGCGCAGGTAATCAGACAGCAAATAGCCTTCACTATAAATTTCATCAGCCGATGTTGCTGCAGAACACACCAAGCGAACGCGCATGTCATAAAAAACATCTACTAATCGAATGAATAATGAAATAGTATCTCTTGCATTGGGAGCAATCACGGGAATACCGCTAATAAAAACTGTCTTGAATTTCTCCGCAATCACCAAATAATCCAACTGACTGCGTGGAACACCGCAAATAACATTGAAATCAAACCAAACAATATTATCCGCTTGCTTCCTAAATGGAATAAGGCGGCCTAATACTTCAATTTGTTGATTGACATAAACTTTACCTTGAGCTAACACATCAAACGTCTTTTCCATAGTTGCTTGAGTTTCAGCATTATTAGGTGCATGAAATACACCTGCGTCTTTTAAGTGCCTCAGACGATAATCAATTGATGTTGGCAAATGAATAACTGACGTTACTTCTTTTATCATCTTAATGGCGGGAATAAATTGTTGGCGTTGCAGGCCATTTTTATATAAATCATCGGGCATGGCATTAGATGTAGCAATTAAACAGACCCCTCTTGCTGATAAAGCTCGTAATAATCGGCCCAAAATCATTGCATCAGTAATGTCTGTTACAAAAAACTCATCAAAACAAAGTACGATTGTTTGTTTTGCTAATTGATCGGCAATATGGATAAGCGGATCTTTTTCGCCTTCATGCACTTTTAACTCTGCGTGCATAAATTTCATAAACTGATGAAAATGCATACGCATTTTTTCAGCAAAGGGTAAACACTGATAAAAACAATCCATCATAAAAGTTTTACCAATACCTACCCCACCCCACAAATACAAACCATGAACTGCTTTTGGTTTTCTTAAAAAGGAAAAAAAGGCGTTGCGATTTTTTTGCTCCTGGAGGAGATTATGATAGATTTCATCTAGGCTTTTCATCACCATGAACTGATTAGAGTCATTAATAATCAAGCCGTTATCTAATTGATTTTGGTAATAATGCAGTGGCGTCATCGTATATCTTTCATGTTAAATTTGGGTAAATAATAGCACAAAAAGCCAAAAATTCATCATTTGCATCAAGATAAAGTGGTGAGTAATAATAACGGTTATTTTTCAGGAGAAATCGGATGAAGTGCAAATTATTAGCGTTACTACTGGCATACCCCATTCTAAGTACAGCAGCCCACCCAAATGACTGCTCTGCCACCAAAGCAACCACCTTACCAGCCAATACCACTGTATTTGCCTATCAAGCCATCAAAAATAATCAGACTTTTTTTATTCCGTTTGCTGCTTTAGTTGATGGAAAATTAACTGAGAGCCGTACCATCCAACTACCCTCTCACACAAAGCTTTACAACTTGCGTAACGACCAAGCAATCAACGTTAACTTTAAAAATGAACATGACAATGTCGATTATGATGTTTGCCGCTCTATTGGCAAAGCAGATACACCATCCACTAATCAAGTCACTGTTTTTGCAACATCACCTATTGCAAAAGAATTTAACTTTACACCAGATGTCAGCGACCTAGAAAATTTCAATGCGAACACCAACAATCCATTCGCCATGATTAGCAAGCCATGCAAAAATCATCAGCCGCATTATGATAAAAATGGGATAATGACATGTTATGCAGATGCCTTAATTGCAACTAGTCATTTCAATGGGAATAAGCAATACTGGCATACCAAGCAATATAGACATGACTTAGGATTTGCTATTAGCACTGCTAGTGGAAAAACAGTAACGCAAGTTATTGAAGATTGTGCAATTTGCAAAGATTAACCCTGCCACTTTATACATCGCCTGGAAAAGCGGACACTGCTCATCCAGGCATGTATAGCAATTAGCGGTGACTCTCTGTAAATGTAATTAATTCTTTTAAAAACTCAACAGTTGCTTCATTAGCTGCCATCACACCCGAATAAGGATTTCTCTCTTTAAGTGGCACATTAATAACAAACTGCTTAATTGCAATCACATCATTACTCACCGCACTATTCAGTTGCGCCGAAATGACCAAGCGGAGCGTAGCTGGCTTACAAGTATAGTTTTGCTGTAAGGCAATAATATGCGTATTGAGTATATAATCTATTCGACCACCATAAGGTGCTCCTACAACAGAGCGATAATAATGCCGATTCTCTAATGCTTGAATCATTAAGGGAAATAACATTTGCCCTGGCGTCTCTGCCCATTGATTTTGACTAAAATAACCTAACTGAAATGGCTTGCTGCTATAAACCATTTGATTAGTATTATAAGCCGGGGCGGTTTCTGGCATTGTTATTAATAGCACACCGGCATGCTGAGAGTGAGATGGTAGTGATTTAGGTATCGCATTAATGACATAGTTGGTAGGTTGATCTGCTTTAATCGGACCCAAAACAGAACAGCCAGACAACCCTAATATGATAACCAAGAATAAACTGCCTAATTTCATTATTACTCCCCCGGTCCAGGTTTTCTAGGAGCAGCACCTCGCACCAACATGGCGGGGTTTTGCTTAACTTCACTTGCCACCGCAGACAATGTTCTTGTGGCCTGATCTAAATCAGAAATAAACCGATAAGTCATCGGTAATGTTTGCGACTCTAACAATTTTACTGCTGTAGTGCTGGACTTTAATAAAGGCTCTAACTTCAAACTAGCATTCGCTGTATTTTCCAGAATAGTATTTAATTTTCCACTATTATCAGCTAGTGACTTAGTAATTTCCTTGGTATTGACCAGTATATCTTTAAATGCATTCAAATTATCTTTATCCAATAAAGAATTAAATGCGCCCGTAATTTGCTCTAGGCTACTAGACAATTTACTCATGGCTGTATCTAAACGCATAAAAATAGAAGGTGCTGTCTGAATAACAGGATATCTTTGGTTATGCTTTGCTTTAAGAGGTGCAAGATTAGTGCTTTTATCCTTTAACGCAATAAAAGCCAAGCCTGTTAATCCACGCGTTGTTAGGGTAGCAACTGTTCCTTCTGTAATAGGGGTATTATTATTAACATTAATTAAAATACGCACTATCTCTGGATTATTTTTACTTAGTACTATTTTTTTTACATTTCCAACATTAACACCATTAAACTCTACCGCCGCATCTAAATTAAGGCCGGAAACAGATTCATCCATATAAATAGCATAAGTATTATACTGAGCCAGAGAAAACCCAGAGGAAAGCCAAATGATTCCAACTGTAATAGCAACAATTAAGCTAATCACAAAGACACCAACAAGGGTGTAATTCACTTTAGTATCCATGATTATTATTTCCCATTTTCATATGCAGCCTCTGCTATACGCCCTCTTGGCCCACTGAAAAAAGCTTGAATTTCAGGGTGTTGATTTTTTACCAGCACTTGCATAGGTTCAACAGCCAATACAATCTTTTCTCCTAAAAAAGCGACTCTATCCGTCACCTTCCACAAACTATCAACATCATGCGTTACCATAACAATGGTTAATCCCATCGTACTTTGTAAACTTAATATTAACTCATCAAACTTTGCAGCAGTATTAGGGTCTAACCCTGCGGTAGGCTCATCCAAAAAAAGCAGTTCTGGATCTAATACGATAGCCCTTGCAAGCCCTGCCCTTTTTTGCATCCCACCACTTAACTCTGCAGGGTAACGATAGGCGGTATCTATCGGCAAGCCTGCCATCTGGATTTTTAGTAAAGCTAGTTGTTGTATGATATCTTTTTCTAAATCTGTGTGCTCATGCAAAGGAAAGCTAACGTTTTCTAATAAATTTAGCGAACTAAATAAGGCATTCTGCTGAAAAAGAACCCCCCATCGCTGCTGAATAGCCAGTAATGCCTCAGGTGTCGCATTTATCACTTCCTGACCAAACACCTTAATGGAACCAGCGGTCGGCCTAGTTAATGACAAAATCTCCCGCATCAGTGTTGTCTTACCAGATCCGCTACCACCGACGATTCCTAGGACTTCACCCTTTTTAACAGTTAAATTAATATCGCTATGAATACACACATCACCAAAATAGGTTTGCAATTGCTTCACTTCAATAACATTCTCAGTCATCATAGCTTCAACTTACTAAGAATGATGGAAAAAGCTGCATCAGCAACAATAATAAAGAAAATAGATAACACAACACTACGCGTGGTATTACGTCCCACACTCTCAGCTCCACCCCTCACTAGCATCCCCTGAAAGCAGCCAATACTAGCAATCAGCAATGCAAAAATAGGCGCCTTACCGATCCCAATTAATAAATTTTTTAATGGGATCACATTTGGAAACCGATGTAAAAAATCAAACCAAGTAATGCCTAACATATTATTAGCCATTACCATCCCACCGAATACACCAAAAATATCTGCCCAAATTGTTAATAAAGGCAACGCAATGGTTAAGCCTATAATACGAGGTAATAGCAACAACTCTCCTGGCGTCACACCCATCGTATCAAGCGCATCGATTTCTTGATTAAGCTTCATCATACCCAACTGGGCTGTAAAAGCTGAGCCAGTTCGTCCGGCAACCATGATAGCGGTAATTAAAGGGCTAAACTCTCTTAAAATAGAAATACCCAATAAATCGACAATATAAATATTGGCACCATAAGTTTTAAGCTGTAAACCCATCTGGTATGTTAAAACAACACCAATCAAAAAAGACAACAACCCTATGATAGGCAGACCCAAATAACCGGTATTATAAATAACACCAGCCAACTCATTCCAACGCCATTTATTTGGCAAAAACAATATACGCAAACATTCAAAGGTTAATTTACCAATAAATGCCAAATACGCTCTTGCTTCGTCAACTTGTGCAACAGCAGCAATACCTGCTTTCTCAAAAAAGCTGGCAGCTCGCGCATGGGGCAAACCTTCCCCTTTTTGAGCGCTAACCAGATTTAGTAATTCTTCAGCTTCTTTAGAAAACAAATGTAATTGGACAGCGATACCTTGGTTGTTTAAATCTGCTTGCAGCTCAACCAGCTCCCAAGCACCGGCAGTATCCATACGCTGGATAGAACTACCGTCTATTGTTAAACCGCCTTTATCAGGCCAAGTGAAGGTTTTCAAAAGATGGCGAATAGTTGTTAGATGAGCCAGATCCCAATCGCCCTGGCAAAACAATTGCTGCTTATTGCTATCGTATTGAGCTAAGTAGTTAGCAGTCATCCAATACCATTTTGTAGAGAGAGTGAGCTAACAGTATCGCTTTTATAAAGAAAGATTGCAATTAAGACAAATCGTTATCTATAACAGACAGTAAGGATGGATCCCTGCCTTCGCAGGGATGCCAGTAAAGATCATTAACGAGGACTAGAAACGCGTATCCAAGTTTGTGTGCGGCCAAATAAAGGGGCACCAATATAACCACGCACATTTAACTTCTGACCACCATCAATCACCGTCACTTTGCAGCGATAGGTTTTACCATTTTTTGGATCAGTAATGTTACCACCACTCCATTCATTTGGATTGCTGGCATCCTGCTTTAAGCCTTCCATAATGGTCATACCCACAATACGTTGATTATGGCGTGCGCCTGTACAAGCTTCACATACTTCATTCTGATCTTTGCCTGGGCTAGGAAAGATTTTCAGAATACGGCCGTATATTGCCCCACCACTCTCTGTAATTTGAAGAATAGATTTAGGCTTACCTGTCACGTCATCTATTGTTTTCCAATAACCAGTGGGCGATACAGCATTTGCCGCCTGCACCACTGCCATTAGAGCAAATAACAAGCAAGATACCGCAAACTGTATTATTTTCCTCATGAAACACCTTCCTTATGTCATTTTAATGTCAGCATGATTAAGCAGTTCAAAGATCTGTTTCGTGATCACCTCAACTGCTTGTGTTCCATCTATTTTGACATATTTTGGCACGCTAGTGTCTCCAGCCGCTTTAAAATCTTGGTAGTAGTGTTTTAATGGAAATGTCAGCATGATTAAGCAGTTCAAAGATCTGTTTCGTGATCACCTCAACTGCTTGTGTTCCATCTATTTTGACATATTTTGGCACGCTAGTGTCTCCAGCCGCTTTAAAATCTTGGTAGTAGTGTTTTAATGGACTGGTTTGGCTTTGATAAACATCCAGACGCTTACGCACAGTTTCCTCGCTATCATCAGGGCGCTGAATCAATGGCTCACCAGTTTCATCATCCTTGCCCTCCACTTTAGGAGGCTGATTAGTAATATGATAAGTTCTACCAGAAGCTGGATGAACGCGGCGACCACTCAAACGCTCAATAATGACATCAGCTGGCACATCAATATCAATCACATAATCAATGGCTGTAATACCCTGCAGCGCTTCAGCCTGATCAACAGTTCTTGGAAAACCATCAAGTAAAAAACCATTCTTGCAATCTGCTTGTTTAATGCGATCTTGCACCAACTGAATAACAATATCATCTGGCACTAAATTGCCACCTTCTACTAATTGCTTTACCTTAACACCCAACTCGGTGCCTTGCTGAATAGCGGCACGCAAAATATCACCCGTTGATATCTGAGGAATATGGTATTGCTGAGTAATAAATTTAGCTTGTGTGCCTTTCCCTGCGCCAGGGGATCCGAGTAAAATTAATCGCATTACAGTTGAACTCCAGGTTGTTCTATTTGAGACTATTTTAGAGAGTCCCAGCCATTTAAACAACTAGTTACGCTTTAGGGGTATGCTCTTTGTGTATGCTCGCAAAATGCGCAAAGCACGCTGACTTCCCACTGCCTGCCATTGGTCATAAGCTTCTAGTGGCAACAAATCAAATCCTGGCCTAATAGACTGCAAAATATCCATTAAAACAACGAATTGGTCTGCTAATAGACGATAAATAGTGGTAGCAGCTTTCGATATATGAGCATAAGAAGACTGGCCTAGCTGTACGAAATAACTAATATTAACCTGCTTCTTAGCTGCTGCTTTTGGGAATAAACCTGAATAAATCAAACACTTATCTCCAATATCACGCAGTGCATTATCCCTCACATAAGATGCATCAAGCTCAACTGTCTGGAGAAAATCCTTTACAAACAACTGGTTAGCAAGACTAGGCTGATTGGTATATCGAATTAACAACGAAATAAGATACGACTCCAGCTCAATTTCAAGCCTCACTTGGCAATTTTCTTCTGCCATTTTCACCAAGTCCTGCCATAATACTAATTCGGTGTTAGCAATGAGTAGACTCATTTTGCACCTCCTTATGCCTTTATTATACGATATATATAACCAGGTACAGAAAGTTAATGAATAATCAGCCACATAAAATTCTCTTTTTTTCTGATGTTCATTTAGATGAAAGTCAGCCGCTTATTACCAAGCACTTTATAGATTTATTAGCATCATGCGATGAAACTATTGATGCCATTTATATACTTGGTGATTTATTTGAAGCCTGGATAGGTGATGATGACAACACCCCTTTTCATTGCAGCATTATCAATGCGTTAAAGCAAACGACTACCAAGCATATCCCTGTATATTTTATACATGGCAATCGAGACTTTTTAATCGGTAAAAAATTCTCTGAGCAAACGGGCTGTCAATTACTCGCAGAAGAAGAAAAAACAAATATATACGGCACACCTGTTCTACTCATGCACGGTGACACACTATGCCAGGAAGATATTCATTATCTTAGAGCGAGAAAATGGTTACGCCACCCTGTCATTCAATTTTTATTTAAATTAGCGCCTATACATTGGCGACGTCGCATTGCCGACAATATGCGAAAAAAAAGCAGGCAGTACACACAAACATTAAATAGCAATATGATGGATGTCACACCAGCAGCCATTGATGCTGTTATGCAAAAACACCAAGTACAAATACTCATACATGGACATACACATAGACCAGCTTTTCATAGGCTCTCGGTGAATCATCAAGCCGCGACAAGAATAGTGTTAGCCGCCTGGCATGACGGAGGTGAAGTACTTTCATGGAACAGTCTAGGAGAAAAAGAAATCATTAAACTTTAAGAATCGTTTTAATTTCTGTGCCATAAAATTGCTTCAGCGCCTCTAGCATAACCAAGGCTGGCGAAGATTTAGCAAAAGATGTATTTAAGTCATTCGTCCAATGCCCGGTTCTCAGATTAATTAAAATTGGCATTTGCGTATAACTATCTTGGGGGTATAAAGCCAGCATCCATTCACCATACATATCAGCATACTGTTTACTATTGATGATCATTTTTGCCATGCTCTCTTTCACCGTTAATCTGGCATTAAGTGGATTAACCTGAAATAACTCAATCCCCTCTAACATCACTTTGCGCGTATCAGGATAAACAGTTCTAATCGCTGCGGGAGAAAAATCACTCTCAAGAAAAATATGTTGATGCAGTTGCGTGGTATGGTTCTCTAATAAAATTGGTAGCAGTGATATGCCCGATGTCTGCTGATATGCAAATCCAAGCCAGCTTAACACAGTCGGTTTAATATCCAATAAAGAGACATTTTGCTTGATTTTCTTTGCAGGTACATATTGCGTAGAATCAAAACGTTTAAATGCCAATAACGTTCTATATTGTGACAACCCCAACACATCAGTACCATGCCCTGCCGACTGATTCACTTCCTCAGTTTCAAGTGATGGCGGATAAAAATGAGGGATTTTTTTTGTACCAGATGCAGTAATAAACAATCGCTTTTCAGTCACCCTATCTCCTGCTAATTCCAAGGCCTCGCCATGGTCAGATAGCAAAATAACAATGGCATTATCCAATAAATCTGCCTGGCTTAATAAGCCCATCAATTTTTTTATTTGATTATCAGCAGCTGAAATACTCTTTAAATAGCGAGAATGAGGGTCGAAATCATTCCCTCTAATGTTAGACCACAGATACGGGTTATGAGGCAGGCAAAAGTGAACAGCTAAAAATAGTGGCTGGTCACGATGCTGGAATAATGCCGAACGCAATAGTGATAAGAAGCTATTAGGATCATATGTAAAATAAACGGGACGATTTGCATAGCTATAAGGAAACAACCATCTACCTAGTGAGGTATTGATAATAAGGTTTGATAATGGAAAATCATTAAATGTGCCTAGCAAAAAATCATTTAGCCCCATAGGTGGTGCCACTACTTGATCAAACCCAAAATTTTTATCTATATTACTAAAGCGCGCTTCATCTGTAGCAAAAATAGTTTGATAACCATGGCTCCTCAAAATAGCCGGTAATGTATCAGATAAAGCCAAATGTCTTTGGTCTGCTAAATTTGACCGTACATTCATTTCTAAAGGATAACGTCCTGTTAATATACCCACCCAAGAAGGAAAGGTTCTTGCTAGCGGCGTTACTGCATGATCAAAGACCACGGCTGATTTCAAAAACGAATCTATAAATGGTGTTTTTGCAGGGCCATGAAAAAAGCCAATAAAGTCTGGGCGCAAAGAGTCAACACCAATAATAATAATATTAGGCTGTTTATCTACAATAGTTTTCTTAGTTATTGGCAAGTATATTGTTATTAATAAGCCAACCACCGCTAGCAAAGAAAAACCGACAACTATTTTAAATGTCAGCTTCTTTAATACCCACTTAACGATCGCAATCATTGACAATATAAGTATGGCAGAACAACTCACCAATAAAATATTAAATATTATCGATGTAAACTCAGGCGTAAACAGTATTATTTGAGTCAATTCAGTCATTTTTGAATTTGGAAAATAATATTGATTAGCAGTAAGAGCAGTCAATACCGCCAGTAGCCATACTCCTACACCAAAACGTAGCCGGTATTGGTATGCCAGCTTTAACGTATTAGCAGACAAGGTGGCACATGCCCAGACAAGCAAGCAAAACATTGCATGTACAAATAACTGTGCAGCAATAAAATGAAAAACCCCGGGCAGAATGGAAAATGGAATGTGGATTTTATCAGCAACAAAAGAGAAATCAGATAGATAAGCCTGATTACACTGGATAAAAAAACTGATCTCTAAGAATATAAGGAATATGGTTAATATAGCTAAATAGAATAACATGCGTAGCCTTAATCGAGCCTGGAAGAGCATCGCACATTCCAAAGCCCTGTCTCACTAAATAATGTCGCTCATTATAACAAGCAAAGCCTGGAAGCGCTATGTGCTTCCAGGCTTTTAAAAGACCAACTAAACTGCTGATTGATCTCTAGCTAACTTCGCTACCTCAACACTTCTGGCTAAATCGCTGGTTAAAAAATCATCAACCGCAATCACTTTATTACGCGCCTCTTCCGCCCGCATAAAAATGTCAAACTCATCAACACTAATCACTTTCTTATCCAGCGCAGATTGAGCATGCTGTAGACTAGTATACCCCTCCACCACTTTACTCTTCTTACCTTCTTTAATTTTCTTTTCAACCTCTTCTGCTGCAATTGACTTGATCAATGCATCCTGCATATCAGCCATTGAGTTACCCGGCATATTTGCTAGATAAGCTCCACATGCCAAACGTTGTCGAGTTTCAGTAGGAGACATCAGCAATTGCGAAATTTTGTGATTTAAGACATCACTTGGTTTTGAAAAACGCTGTCCTAAAGGAAAAATCAGCACACTTAATATCCAAGACAATGGCTTATTAGGAAAGTTTTTGATAATCGCATCAAAGCATTCTTGGATTTTATAAAAAGCATTATCCAACACATAACGAACAATAGGTAAATCATCTATATTCTTACCTTGATCGTTATAATGTTTTAATACGCTAGAAACCAGATATAGCTCACTTAAAATATCACCCAAACGACCAGAAAGGCTCTCCTTACGCTTTAAATCACCACCCAATGCCAGCATGGACACATCCGCAGCTAATGCAAAAGAAGAAGCAAAGCGAGTAGATAGCTGGAAATAACGCTTTAGCTTGCCTTTAGGCGCCCTCACCAAATAACCACTGGTGAGACTAAGGAATAAACTGCGTATTACATTGCTTACACCGAAAGCAATATGCTTCATAATTGCTTTATCAAAAGCAGCTAATGACTTCTTGGGATCTTTAATATTGGCAGCTTCTAACTCTGCTAATACATAAGGATGGCAACGCATAGCACCTTGACCAAAGATAATTAAGTTACGCGTTAAAATATTAGCCCCTTCTACAGTGATAGCAATAGGCGCCGCTTCATAACCAATACCTAAATAGTTATTAGGTCCAAGACAAATCCCCTTACCGCCATGTATATCCATAGCATCACAAACCACTTGCCTACCCATTTCAGTCACGTGGTATTTAACAATAGCTGAAGCAACCGATGGCTTTTCTCCCATATCAACACTACTAGCTGCAAATGTACGCGCAGCATCCATCACATAAGTATTGGCAGCAATACGAGCCAATGGCTCTTCTATTCCTTCAAATTTTCCGATAGATACATTAAATTGCTTGCGAATGCGCGCATATGCACCTGATGCAAAAGCAGCTACTTTTGCACCGCCCACTGCACTAGCAGGTAAAGAAATTGAACGGCCTGCCGCCAAACATTCCATTAACATACGCCAACCATTACCTGCTTGCGCTACGCCACCAATAATCCAATCCAGGGGAATAAACACATCTTTACCGTGTATAGGCCCATTTTGGAAAGGTGCACTCAATGGCATATGACGACGACCAATAGACACACCTGGTGTGTGACGAGGAATTAAGGCACAAGTAATACCAATATCTTCCTTCTGACCAATTAAATGCTCAGGATCGTATAATTTGAATGCTAGCCCTACAACAGTCGCAACAGGTGCAAGCGTGATATAACGCTTATCAAAATTTAATTTAATTCCTACTACTTGTTTCCCTTCAAAATCACCGTGGCAAACAACACCATAATCTGTCATGGAACCTGCATCAGAACCTGCTACTGGCGAAGTCAAAGCAAAACATGGAATCTCTTCACCTCTGGCCAAGCGAGGAAGATAATAATTTTTTTGCTCTTCCGTTCCATAATGCAACAACAATTCAGCAGGCCCCAATGAGTTAGGAACTGCGATGGTAGAAGAAGCTGTAATACTACGACCACTTACTTTTACCAATACTTGTGAGTGCGCGTATGCTGAAAACTGCTTACCGCCATATTGCTTAGGAATAATTAAACTAAAAAATCCTTGCTCTTTTAAATAGCTCCAAACTTCCGGAGGTAAATCAACGCGGTTGTGCGAGATATCCCAATCGTGCAGCATACTGCATAATGTCTCTACTGGACCAGATAAAAAAGCTTCTTCTTCAGCGCTTAATTTAGCTGCTGGCAACTTTAATAGTTTTTTCCAATTAGGATTGCCACGGAATAAATCAGCTTCCCATGTCACCGTACCTGCAGAAATAGCATCACGCTCAGTTTTAGACATAGAAGGCATCATTTTTTGATATGCTTTCAAAGCTGGTAAGCTGAAAAATTTACGGCGAATAGGCGAAACATTTAATGGAATAAAAATAGCTAAATAAGCGATACTGCCAATCACAACACTGACTGTTGCCCCATAAAGCGTAGCTGCTATCGCAAGCAAAGCTGTGGCACTAATTGTCCAAATAATACGCGAAGCACGAAAATATGATAATGTGGCAGAAACCAATACAATAATTGCAAACCAAGTTAATCCTAACATATGTGCTCCTTACTCTTTATTTGCTGCAATGCCAAACATTAAATAGCCGATTTCTACAATAAAATACATCAACATTTGAAAAGGAAAATTGATGTGACAAGCATCTAGTATTGTAGAGATAATAATAGCTGGTGTAAGCGCCATCATTGCCAGCTGCACTAGTTGGCTATAGTTAAGCGAAACACCCTGCATCTTGCCAAATAACACACCTAACACACCATAAATCAGAGCCTGTATTATATGATAAATGTAAGCTAGTAGTACTACGCTTATAAATAAAGGTATCCAGAGAAACCCCATAAATTTTTTGAGAGCGGTATTAATTTCCCCTGGAATAATATCGCCATTATAAGTAGTAGGTATATTATATTCACGCACTTCATCTTGAGCTGGGTGACTTATCATTTTTGTCTCAGTCACTAAAAAATCGGTTTTGGCTTGCTCTAGGGTAGTGTATTGACCACTCGTATCAATCACTGCAATCACTTGGTGTGATTGAGGATCGGTAATGATATAAGGACGTTTTTCAGGCGTACTAAGATGACCATCCTTAATATTCATAACAGGAAATTGATTAACATAAGCATCTGACTGACTGACATACATTGCTGAAAGCTTTGATTGTATTTGTGCTGTGAAAACAATCCAGGAAATTAACCCCAATATCAGCAAATACAAAAACGTTTTTCCGCCCCAATTTTTAGCCACATCCCGATATAGAGATCGTGAATAAAAAGACATAAAAAGTGCCTCGAAAATGCCGTACTGACTCATCTTTATGCTCCCTGATTAAGCTTAACTCACTATTCCAATTGTGGCACGTATCCTAAATATTATAAATATCAACATTATTATTAATTTTCAACAGGATAAAACCATGGCCTGGCATTGTTGCAGTTTTTCCCTCTACCTCGTCGTGGCGCGACTTGATCGCGCCATCCAGGAGATGCAGCTATCAGGTTGCGCCGTTTGCAATCCTTTGGAAATTCTTAAATGTTTGACTCTCTAATATCATATAACGAGGCTCTGCCATTGCCCTATTGCTTCTATTCGCCGGAATAGCATCAATTGTAAAAGCCATATCATAACCAGCTGCTTGTGCAGCCTGCTCTAATGCATCGTTATAAATACCAAATGGCCAAGCTAATAAGGTTACACGAATATTTAATTTTTCATCTAAGATACGCTTAGATTTAACCAATTCATTCTCAACAAATTGGTGAAAGCTTTCAGCAGATCGATGTTTTTTCTCTTGTTTAAAGTTAGGGTGGCTATATGTATGGCTTTGTATATCAAACAAACCTGTCTGATGTAATTCTTTCAATTCGTCCCAGGTCATTGCGTTTTTACCGCTAGAAATTGTCTGAGGATAAATAAATAGTGTCACAGGAATTTGATGCTTTTTAATAATAGGAGCTAAGTATGTATAAACTGATTTCCAGCCATCATCAATAGTCACCACTATGGATTTGCTAGGCAGACTATCTTTTTTTCCCTGCAAATAAGCAACTGCTTCCTGCAATGGAATAATATGAAAGCCATTATCTTCTAGCCAACTCATTTGAGCCTCAAAGGTAGCAGGCTTCATATTCATACTACCGGGAATAGTTGGATTAAAATTATGGTAACACAGGATAGGAATAGATAACCCTGCAAACACAGGATTACAAACAATCAAAAGCAAGGGAAATAGGAAATATTTACTCATCTTTAGCATGCAAGATCGCTCCATGACCATGACACGACTTATTAATCATAGCATGGTACGCATAAAATTGTCATGACAGATAGAATACAAAACCTATCATTGCTATATTTACGTAAACAGGTTGGCTTTATGCGCAATCATTGATTTACGCAGTAAGGCCATGTAAATATCGTTTATCTACATTGAGATCAGCATGGATATCTTTAAAAAACTAGTTAGGCTGGAAAAATCAGCAGAAGCATTTGGATTTTCATGGGAAACAGCAGACCAAATCAAAGAACAAATTGAAAGTGAACTGTTAGAAATTAAAGCCCATTTAAATGATACTGACACAAGCAAATTACAAGAAGAAATGGGTGACTTATTACACGCGGCATTTTCACTTTGCATATTTTGCCATCTTGACCCTCAGATAACACTCACAAACAGTATTGATAAATTTGAAAGACGATTTGAAGCAGTAAAAA
>CAYZRM010000043.1:0-8560 GCA_964480845.1 uncultured Coxiellaceae bacterium
GTGGAGGCGGCGGGAATTGAACCCGCGTCCGCAAGTCCTCTACTTCAGGGTCTACATGTTTATCCAATTATTTAATCTCACTAACGGCTCTCCAATTGGAAGGATTTACGTTAGCCAGCCCTAAGGGTTTTAGCGGTCCGATCTCGGGCAGATCTTTCCGCGAGCTTGTATGATATGACCACTCGACTTACTTACGTAAGCATTCCGACCCTACAAGCAAGATCGGTGAATGGCCGCCAGCAGGTGTTTAAGCTGCTAAAGCTAACGCGCCACCAAAGGTAGCATCGTTAACAGCGGAGTTGCGTTTTTTGTTTGCAACTATAAGTTTGTAACATGATTAACGAGGTTAGCTACGTCCTCGACATGCACCAAAAGCTTCGCAACCCACGTCGAAACCAGGTCGCCCCCCAATCAAAAGTATAACGCATCTTTGCTGAAGTGATGCTTAAAGCGTGTTAAATACTATGCATTTTAATGAGAAATAGCAAGAAATGACTGCTAGCGCTTCAATAATCGCTGTTTTTCTCTTGCCCAGTCTCTTTCTTTCTCTGTCGCACGTTTATCATGCAATTGTTTACCCTTGGCTAAACCGATGGCGACTTTTACTCGGTTGTTCTTCCAGTATAAGGATAATGGAATCACGGTGTAGCCTTTACGTTCCACGCTGCCAATAAGCTTGCTGATCTCACGCTTGCTTAGTAATAATTTGCGGTTACGCAAGGTATCAGGGGTGATGTGTGTAGAAACTGTCTGTAAAGGGTTAATCAGTGCCCCAAACAGCCATGCTTCGCCATTTTTTAATAGGACGTAGGCTTGATCCAGCTGGATACGACCAGCTCGCAAGCTTTTTACTTCCCAGCCCTCTAGCACAAGGCCAGCTTCAAAGCGCTCTTCTATGAAATATTCAAAGTTAGCTTTGCGATTTTGGGCAATCGTTGAATTTGTTTTTTGTTTATCTTTCATAACACGGAGTATAATGGCAAACCTTTTAGATGGGAATGGTTATGAATACTTTAAAACGAAATGCGATAGTGCCGTTTTCCGCACGGCAAATGTTTGATTTAGTTAATCATATTGAGGATTACCCACGTTTTTTGCCTTGGTGCCATAGCAGTCAGGTGTTTAGTCGCACAGATGCTGAAGTGGTGGCTGAGCTGGAAATTAACTGGAAGGGTGTGCATAAAAAATTCAGCACACGCAATACCTTAACCCCCTATCATCAGGTAGATATCAAACTAGATAGCGGTCCTTTACAGCATATGGAAGGTGTTTGGACGTTTAAGGAATTAGATGCCCATGCTTGCAAGGTGGAGTTAGAGCTAGAATTTGAATTTGCAGGAAGCTTTATTGATCGCTTATTCCAGCCGGTGTTTCAACATATTGCAAATACATTCGTGGATGCTTTCTGTAAACGTGCGGCTGAGTTGTATGGAAATGGTTAATCTTATTTCAGTGGAAGTCGCTTATGCTCAACCGGAAGAGCAGAAAATGATATCTTTGCAAGTATCTGCTGGAGCAACTATTCAGTCAGTTATTGAACATTCAGAGATATTAACCATGTTTCCCGATATTGATCTTACTAAGCAAAAAGTGGGTATTTTCAGTAAGCTTAAAGAACTAACAGATATCGTCTCCGATGGCGATAGGATAGAAATTTATCGTCCGCTATTAATCGACCCTAAAGAGGCGCGTCGCGCTAAGGCAAAGAAATGAGGGCCATGTATCGGGCTATTTTTGTCTGTAGTTTGGGTTCAGCCTTGGAGTGGTATGATTTTTCGTTGTTTGGTGTATTAGCGCCTGTTATCGCCGATATTTTCTTTCCAACGGGAAATCATTGGACATCCATCTTGCTCGTATTTGTCACGTTTGCATCTGGTTTTATTATGCGCCCAATCGGTGCTGTTTATTTTGGACGTATGGGAGATAGGCGGGGTAGAAAGGCAGCATTAGCCTTAACCATCATCCTAATGGCAATGTCGACTAGCCTGATAGGCTTGATTCCAGGTTATGAAAAAATGGGTTTTATTTCTCCGCTATTAGTTGTTTTGATGCGGTTACTCCAAGGATTTTCAGCCAGTGGTGAGTATCCAGCCGCGATTGCGTTAATGACAGAGCTGGCGCCTGAGCAAAAGCGTGGTTATTATGGCAGCTTTAGTGTGTTTGGTGTGGTGGCTGGTATTTTCTTGAGTTCCTTGGTTATGTTCGTTTTGACACAGTTTATTTCACCCGCCACCATGCATGCTTGGGGGTGGCGCGTCGCGTTTTTGATTAGCGCACCGTTGGGTTTATTGGGTTTTTATTTGCGAACGAAGATGCAAGAGTCGCCCGTGTTTTTGGCATTGCAACACCAGCACCAGGTAGTGGATGCACCAATTAAGGCGCTATTACGATACCAATATAAGCCGGCACTTATCATATTCAGTTTGTTTGCTTTTTCAACGGTTAGTTTTTATACCGTATTTATTTATATCAATGCTTATTTAACGCATCTCCAATTGATTCCTTTAAGAGTATTAGCGTTAGTTAATTTGCTAAGTATAGGCATACTGCTTTCTTTGATTCCTGTTTTTGGCAAATTATCTGATCGTGTTGAGAGAAGAAAGTTAATTCGACTAGGTGTAGTGGGTTTGATGGTATTTTCTTACCCATTATTTTCTTTATTGATGCATCCTAGTTTGGTCAATATTCTTATTGGGTTGATTGGATTTGTTGCGCTGCTTGCTATTGTGATTGGACCCATGGCGGCTTTTTCGGCCGAACTCATGCCTGGCCAATTAAGAGTCTCAGGTATATCGTTAGGATTGAATCTATCTGCTTCTTTATTAGGCGGTACGGCGCCTTTGTTGGTTGCTTGTTTGGCGCAGTTACTGCATTCTGTCATGGTACCTTGTTACTATCTAATGATATGTGGTGGACTAGTATGGATGCTATTAGAGAACGAAAATGTTAACCAGGCCGCGCGATATAAATTTGAAACTGGGTCTTAATGGGCTCGCCGTATCAGTTCTGTTGTTTGCCTTTTTTTCATTACTTGCCGTTGTTATACATCAATATAATCGATGGAAGCACAGCCAGGTTCATCAAAGAAAAGGTGGAGCCAAGCCTAAACTAGCCAGAGAGAGGTTCAAGAGGGTGGCTTATGCGGCTATTAAGCCAGCATCAGATACGGTTAGGGCAAGATCGCAGTCATTAAATGCGATACCCGAAAGAAATGCAGAGCAGCTTAAAGTGAATGCAAGCTGTGAAAGCGATGTGATAAAGCCTAAGCTTAAGATGTTGGCCCGTAGAGCATCTAGTGTAAGTCATACTGTTATCACGAAATCACTACAAGCGATGCCTTCCACACCCTTAACGCTATCTTTTCTGGCGGGCGATTTTACGTTGGCTGAGTTAGAAAAAAGAAAATTACAAACCGATTCACACTATAAGCATTCGCCTCAAGATACGTTTGTTATTTTTAGTGGTGATAATCCTGTCTCAGAGGTGGTTTTAGAGAAGTCTACTCAATTAGCCAAAATGAATAAGCAAGGTGTTGTGTTCTTTTCTCAGGAAGAGCGTCATAAATTATCCTGGGATGCGAAGTTAAAGGTAATAGGTAGTCATGGTAAGGGTGATCAGCGCTATTTAGGTCGCTTAGAGACCACAACGGTGAATGGTAAGGCGTATGGGTTATTAGTATTTGATAGTGATCCTGTTACACACACTCAGCTAAAGCGTCAATACAAACACCATCATTAATATTAATGACCTAGATTAATTAAATCGCTAGCACTTGCCTGAGCAGACCAATAAGGTTGGTGCCAGTCATCATAAATGTTCCATTCCTTGGCCGAAAACTCGGTGGCATTGGTTTTGAATAAGACCCATGAGATAAAATCAGCAACACGTTGCGCTGCTTGTAGCTGATTGTTTTCTTTCAGTGCTTGAAAGTTGGGCTGCATAGGGAAAACATTTGCTGGAAATGAACGTACTTTTGCTTGAGTAGGTGTGTCTACTGCTCCAGGTCTTAAGCTGCCAATGTGGATATTGAGTGCAGCAAGTTCTATTTTTAAGCATTGATGCAGCATGTAAAGCGCCGCTTTGGAAATGCAATGTGCGCCTATGCCAGCACAGGCTTCATGTGCCAATTTGGACGACATAAACAAAATGCGACTCTCTTTTGCCATATACGGCAGTAGGCTTTGCGTTAGAAATAGGGGTGCTTCAACATTGGTTGCCATTTGCTGCTGCCAGCTTTCTGGGGTCAGTGTTGTGAGGGGTTGAGCTTCAATGGCTGCTGCGTTGTGGATTAAGTGGGTAATGGTGCAATCATTAGGGAGCTGGTCAATAATAGCCTGTCGGCCTTGTGTTGAAGAAATATCAGCGGCAATCCACGTAATGTGCTGGGGGTGTTTTGCCTGGGTTAGCAGTAATTTATCAGTGCACCTGCCAATAATGATGATCTTGTGTGTGCTGGCTAGCTGCAATGCTAATTCGCGGCCAATACCGGAGCTGCCACCAGTAATTAAAATGTGAGGGCTTTTAATGCTGAGCATATCATCTTGCCTTATTGAAAATTAAAACCATTGGTTCTATTATAGCGACCTTGCATCAGCGAGTAAAGGTTGTTCAAATTAAAGCCTAAAGCTGATTATTTAATCACACATAAGGAGTGTTGTATGTTAGCTGTCAATGAAGTATTGAGTGACGATGGGTGGTATGAGTTAGATTACAGTGATCCTTTATTGCGTGTTTGCTAAGGGTTGCTATGAAAATAAAATCTCTGTCTGCTAATTTAGGTGCAGAAGTGATTGGGCTAGATGCTGCGCTGCCACTTGATCAAGATCAGTTGCAGGAGATTCAAGCAGCATTTGCTCGCTACCATTTGTTAGTGTTTAGAGAGCAGCAGCTAAACGAAGACCAATTAGTTCACTTCAGCCGCTACTTTGCCGAGCCCGTGGAGTCTTTGCATCCTACGTTTAAAATTCCTACTCACCCTGTGATTACTAAGTATTCTAATATGGTGGGTAGTGATGCAGAAGCAATCGGCGCAATGGCGCCAGAGATGATTTGGCATTCTGATTCTTATTTTACAGACAATCCAAATAAGGCCACTATTTTTTATTCTTTGATTTCACCGGAAGAGGGTGGCGAAACGCATTTCGTCAATATGTGTGCTGCTTATGCTGATTTAGATGAGGCAACTCAGCAAGAAATTGCTAATTATAAAGCATATTATAAAAATGCTTTTATTAAGCGTCCGCCTGTCTTGCATCCATTGGTGCGTTTATCGACGACCGGGGAAAAAGCATTGTTTGTGAATAGTCATCGTGCACTAGGTATCGATGGGATGGAAGCTGATGTTGGATTGGTGTTACTAAATAGGTTGTATCAGCATAGCATTGAGCCTAAGCGTGTATATCAGCATAAATGGCAAGATGGTGATTTAGCTGTTTGGAATAATCCAACCACTATGCATTGTGCAACAGCAATTGCTGCAAATCAGCAGCGTATGTTATATCGAATTTTGACAAAAGGTAGCCTGCCGGTTACTTGAGAGTTAGATGCCAGAATAGGGTGGGGTGTATATGAAAGCAGAGTTTTTTCCATGGTTAATTGGTAGAGAGCAGACGGAAGCGCTGCCTCAATATAAAATCGTTGCCAGATCAATGTCTCTTAGTGGCGATTCTATTGTGATGTTGCACAAAGCGGGTAATGCTTATGTAGAGAACTATTACATACGTGATATTGTGACTAATACAACCATTAAAGATGGTATGGATCCTAAAGAGTTCGAATTATTAAATTGGGTCGTGCTATCAGAAGACACTAATCCGTTAGATGATTTGCAGCTTTAATATTTCATAAAAATTTGTCTGGCCGTGCCGCAGAGTTTGACTTGCGGTTTATCTTCATCAATTAAAATCGTTTTATAGTTGGGGTTGTGTGGTTTTAAATAGTGATGCTTGCCATCCACTAATAACTGGGCGCAGCTTGTCATGTTGTCTTCCAAGTATTTGACGACCACCACGCTACGATGAGTGGGTGCTTTTTCAGGGTCAACAATTACAATGGCGCCTTCTTCATACCGTGGTTCCATGGAGTCATCTCTGACCTGTAATGCATACGTTTTTGGTCCGCATTCTACATCTGACCATACCCACTCAGTTTCTATTGTGGGGCTGTATTTTTCGATATTGCCTGCTTCTTTCCAGGAAATAATAGGCACTCGTTTCCAGCCTGTTGTGCCAGGGCCAGGA
Organism: uncultured Coxiellaceae bacterium; assembly: GCA_964480845.1. Taxonomy (GTDB): domain Bacteria; phylum Pseudomonadota; class Gammaproteobacteria; order DSM-16500; family DSM-16500; genus Aquicella. Next base: position 6,240 of record CAYZRM010000043.1, read on the forward strand.
ATAGGTTCAATATTAATGACACCTGTACCGTAAGCTAACCACTCAATATTAACATTGAGCTTGTTGGCAATTACTGCGATGCGGTCGTGATCAGGATAGGAAATACCTTCCAGCCATTTGCTGGCTCCTTTTTGCGACACGCCAAACATTTTGGAGACAATTAATTGTCGCCCTTTGCCTTTTTGTGGGATGTTATTTAAGTCTAAGGCATGATTTAAGCGGTCAGAAAACTCGGCTTTATTATTATTTTTCAATTGCGTATCGTCTTTTACCACAACCCACCCTAAAAAGAACCGTTGGTTCTAAAAATGATTGACATAAAAATACCATTGGTTCTATTATACCACCCGTTAATTAAATAAACCTTATTTATCAAAAATAAAATTTGTCGGGGATGGTACATGCCAGCAGTGATGCCTTTATATGATTTAATTGATATGAATGTCGAGGACTTTACGCCAACAGAGAAAATTTTTTTAGATACGGTGTTGTTTATTAGCGTATGTGAGCAGTTAAGGTATCTACTATTAAAGGAACACAAAACGTATTTCTCGTCTATTAAGCATAATATTCAAGAGGAAAGGAGTATGCTGGAGCAAAATTTTATTAGCTGTATTTTGAATGATATTTTAGCCACTAAAGAATATTCATTGGCTGGTATTGCCTACTACACGGATACACCAGAAGATGTGTTATATGATGTGATTACCGGTACTAATAGCAATCCTGCTTTTAGTTTAGTGAGAAAGGTAATAGAGCTGCATCGCTTAATTAGAAGTGATTTATATTTAGGTTTATTGCATAAGGTAGTGGAATCAGACACAGAGTAAAGATTTTTATGAAATGTAGGTATCAGGGGGATGATACCTACATTTTCATTGTTAAACATTGGTCTTGATAACTTCGACCAGGCGACCATTGCTAAAAATGCAAGTTACTTTCTTTTCCACCATCTCTTTACCACCTTTTTGCATGGTGTAAACATAATCTATGCGGCTAGGGCTAAAAATATTAGTTAGCATAGGGGTGCCTAAAATATCTTTTACCTGAGCTTGGCTCATGCCAGTTTTTAACTGTTGTATATCTTGTGCTTCTAATATGTTGCCTTGGTAAATATCCATTTTATGCAGTTTAAATAATGAGCAGCTTGAGAGGGCGCATCCAATCATCAGAAGAGAAATTAATTTTTTCATGTAAAATGTCCTAGGTTTCTTTAAATCGTAAGGGAGATATACCATTGGACAACTCAAACCTCAAGAAAGCTGGATTAAAAATTACATTGCCCAGGCTTAAAATTTTGGAAATTTTGGAGAATGCTAAGGAGCATCACCTGAGTGCCGAAGATATATATAATCAATTGGTAGTTACTGGAGATGTCATAGGATTGGCAACAGTCTATCGTGTATTGACCCAATTTGAAGAGGCCGGTTTGGTGGTGCGCCATCATTTTGAGGGTGGCCAGTCAGTATTTGAGCTAGATAATGGTACGCATCACGATCACCTGGTTTGTGTAAAGTGTGGTCGGGTGGAGGAGTTTGTGGATAGTGTAATTGAAAACCGCCAGCAAGAAATTGCAAAAGAAGCAGGCTTTATTATTACTGATCATAGTTTAAATATTTATGGTACTTGTGGGGGTTGTCAGTCAGTGGTGCAATAGTACTGATTCCACATGCGACCATCCTTTGTTTGATGTTGTGAGTTGCGTCCAAAATGCTGCGCAGTTTGGACGAGGTCCATCGTTAATCGCGATTAACAGATTCCCAATTGCCGCTTTGACCAATGCAGGCTGTGCCGCCGACGGAGGATACTTGGCTGCCTCTGTTGGCTGATATGCTATATTGTCTGCAATAAGGGTTTCCATTCAATACCACTTTTTTAATGGGTGTGACTGTATAGCGGATGCCGGTTGCGCGGTTGGTCCAGGTAACAGCAGTACCAGGCGCTTTATCTAATGCGCGAGACATTTTAATTCTATCGTTGTTATCCATGGAGCGTTCAGCATTGCCCCCGATAGATTCGCCAGTGGTGGCAACAGGTTGAACAGGGATGGGGTTGCCATTAGGATCTAAAATAGTGCTGCTATTTACTTGTTCAGGGGTTGGGTTGGCGATAGGTGCTGGTGCATCAGTGTCGCCGTATAGAGATGATAATGAAGAGCAGGCGGAGAGTCCTAGGATGGCACAGAGAGCCACTAATTTGATAACTTTCATTGTCATTGCGTTTCTCCTTAAGCGGTAGAGTTTTTATCATACCGCAATGCTTGACCTCATTAAAGACAAACTATATCGTACTGGCTGCCTATATGACAGTGATTCCCGCTA
>CAYZRM010000043.1:8660-15016 GCA_964480845.1 uncultured Coxiellaceae bacterium
TCATTAAAGACAAACTATATCGTACTGGCTGCCTATATGACAGTGATTCCCGCTAACTGTCGTCCCGCGGCTTTTCCGCGGGGGCGACGAGGTTGGTGGGAATTCCTGCTTATATGAGGTAAAGGATTATTATTTTAAGGAGAGTGTTAATGAAATTAGTAGCTGTTTCAATGTTAGGCTTTACGCTATTGTGTGCAAATGTTTACGCAGCCGACACTGAACAAGTTCCAACAACCACAACCATGACAACCACAAGTGAGCAATCATCTATGCAACCAACTGAAATGACAGGCGACGCTTTCTTAGAAGCTAACAAATCCAAGCCAGGCGTTGTTGTATTGCCTTCTGGCTTACAATATAAAATCATTACTGAAGGTAATGGCGAATCTCCAAAAGCAAATGATATCGTTACTGTTAATTACGCAGGTACATTGGTAAACGGTAAGGAATTCGATAGTTCTTACAAGCGTGGTCAACCTGCTAGCTTCCCAGTAAGTGGAGTGATTCCTGGTTGGGTAGAAGCATTACAATTAATGAAGCCAGGTGCGGTATGGGAGCTTTATATTCCAGCTAACCTTGCTTATGGTGCAGCAGGTGCGCCACCTGTGATTGGACCAAACGAAGTATTAATTTTTAAAGTAGAACTATTAAACGTTCAAAAGCGCTAATCATTTATCATCCCGCGCTTAGGCGCTACTCTGTGCGCACAAGTTACATTCCTCGACGTCTTATGGTTAAGTCACAGGACGACGAAGAGAGACATAACTTGTGTGCAAGGGTGATGAAGCCCGAGTTGCATGTGAGCTACAAAAGGATTTTAATCAAAATCCGGAAATAAACTCGCAGGCGCCGGATAAAAAAATGTTGCTTCATGTTTGTTATGATACAGATGAGTTGTCCGGGAATTCGGAATAGCTTGAAACTGCTTAATCATTTCTAAATTGGTCTCACCTTGTAGTTTGATGGTAAAAATAATTTGTTTAGCAATGTCTGCTTCTTTCCATTTTAAGAAAAATTCGTAGAGTTTATCCGGGTAACAAGCGATATCACTCAGTAGCCAGTTTATTGGTGTGGGCCATTTATTCGGTTCCAGTGCAAAGGCACTTTGCCCTAAGTAGGTAACGCGAGGTAATTTTGCAATGTTAGGGTCCAATAGTGCTTTATCTACGCTGGTAACGGTTGCGCCTAATTGTTGCATCACGTATGTCCATCCACCTGGTGAGGCACCCAAGTCAACTGCCGTTTCACCTGGTTTAGGATAGGCGTCTAGTAGGCTTAATGCCTCCCATAATTTAAGATAAGCGCGATTTGGCGGGTTTTTCTTATCTTCGATGAATTGGCACCACCCTTGTGGCCATTTCTTCCAGCGTTTAGTGGCATAGACCAGTGTGTTTTTATCAAGCAAAGTAAAGCTGCCAATATCAGGAATCGTCTCTTCAATGGGGAAAGCTCGGATAAGTGGGGGTGTTTTCCGTAACTGTTCGGCGATTAAAAGGGAGCGGCGGACATTAGATTGGGGGTGTAAGTGCCAGAACCGGCCAGCTTGGCGTAGTATTTTCGCAGCTTCTGAAATAGATTCAAATTTAACAGTAACAGGATTGATCCATACATCCAGGGCAAAGCATATATCTTGTTTTTTGACGGGTGAAAATACCATATCGCCAATGATATCGGTCACATTGCCTAATTCCTGGCGTAGTTCATTTAGTAGGTCTGGTTTAGCAATATAGATGACATCAGATGTGGTAGGTATCATTTGGGTAATCTGCTTTTTATTTGTGTGATGGCTAGCATACTATACATTGGCCTGGCTGCCTAAATATAAGGGCAGCCATGTTATGGTTTTATTTTAAGGTCCCTGGCTCGGTTAGCGGGAAAGCTTTTAACCAGGCTATTCATCTACAGTTGGGCTTGATTTAAGGAACGACACAGTTATTGCCGCAGCCTCTATAGTTCAAGTTGCAGGGTTCGCCACAAGCATAGCCAACTTTATCACTATAGCAGCTATGTTGAGGTGGTTTTAAGCATGGGTTAGTGCAGCTGTAAAGTCCGCAAGCACTTGTATTGTAATAGCCATAACAATCTCCCCTCGTGCAGCTGCCTGTTGCACAGCCTGTTAAAAGGGCGGTACCACCTAAGATTAGTCCAGCCATTAATGATTTTATTTTCATGGCAATCTCCTTGTGTGTGTCTATTTATTATATCAGGAGAGTGTTTGTTTATAATTTACACATAAAAATCAAATTGTTGGGGTTGGGCTTACATGAAAACAAAGCCAACAACAATACGCTTGGATTGCGGTAGCAGCTTGCTAATCCCTATTACCTTAGGGGCGGCATTGACGGCATAAAGCGCAGCAGCATCTAGGGAAGCATTTTGGCTAGATTTCATGATTTGGATATCGCTGAAATGGCCATCTGGGTGGATGGTCATTGCTAGTACGGCTTGTCCTTTGATGCCAAACATGCCTGCTTCTTTTGGATATTTGAAGTTGGCAGAAAGTGCTCGACCTATCATTTTTACCAGGGGATCTGCTACTTCATTGGGGTCGCCTATCATTAATAAGGGTTCGCTATTATCAGATTGGCGAGCGAGATTTTTTTGTGTTTGTTGTTTTAAATATTGTTGGCTAGCTGACATTAGAGATGTGGAGGGTGATTTTTTCTGTTTGGCCCCTGTCTTAATTTCTTTGATGCCAAAATAGTCATCTAATGAGGTCTCAACTTTCTTTAGTGGTTTGATGGTGGTGGTAGATGCGGTGGCTGATGTTGAAGTTGGTTGGGGCATGGTCATTGGGGTGATGCGGCCTGTGTAGGTGTATGCAGGCACGTATTCGTGAGGTGGTTTATGGGTATCTTCGGGAACAAAAAATATAATAGTAAAGCTCACTAAAAATAATAAATGTAATAGAATTGACAACGCAAAGGCATTGATTATCCATTTATTTCGGCGTTGTATAAATGCAGTCATGGTGGGCCATCCTTGTTTTCAGTGTACCCTAAAGCAGGCTGTCAGTTAAAGTAAAATCCAGGTATAATCGCAGCTGATTTTTCATTCAGGAAGAGATTATGCGTACTTTTTTTGTGTTATTTATATCGGTTCTCTTGAGTTTTTCATTGATTGCTACGGATGCGAATGCTAAACGATTTGGTGGTGGCAGAAGTTTTGGTATGAGTAGAAACATGAATAGCTTTGCTAAACCAAATGCAATTTCTTCATCTGCTGCTAAAGTAAATGGTATGGCTGCTAACAAAAATAGATGGCTGGCGCCTTTAGCCGGTTTGGCCATTGGTACACTTTTGGGTAGTTTATTGATGGGGCATGGATTAAGTAATGCAATTTTATCTTGGATATTAGTTGCTTTTGCAGCCGTTGTCATTGTGCGTTTATTAAGAAGTGTGATGGAGAAAAAAGCAGCGCCTAACAGCCAGGCGTATTATTCTCAGCAGCAGTCAAATGATGAGCCAGCATCTAGCTATCAGTCTTCCTCTTTTTCTGCACCTTCTCAGCCTGTGGTAGCAGCGGATGTGGATGCAGATGCGTTTTTACGTGATGCAAGAGTTGCTTTTTATCGTTTGCAAGCAGCGTATGATCAAAAAGATTTGAATGACCTACGTCAATTTACCACACCTGAAGTATATGCTGAGATTCAAATGCAATTACAGGAGCGTGGTGAGGCAGAGAATCAGACCTTGGTTTTAAATTTAGATGCGAATATCTTGGAGGCTGACAGTTTAGTAGCAAGTGTGCAGTTCTCAGGAAGGGTGAAAGAGAATAATGATCCTGCTAATTTCTTTGAAGAAATCTGGCATTTTTCTCGGTCTGATGTTAATAGCCGTTGGGTTGTTGCTGGCTTGGAACAGGCAAAGATTCACTAAGTATCATGCTAGCCTGGAGGTTCTTCCAGGCTAGTTTGCTTATCGGCGAATCACATGAATCACTTCTGGTAATTGCTTTAATAAATCAATTGTTCGGTGAAGTAAGGCGGCACTGGCTACTTCAATTGTTAAATGTAAATCAACTTCATCTGACGATCTATGTTTTTGTGTGCGTAACCCCAGAACATTAATTTTTTCGTTGGCTAATATGCTAGTGAGATCTCGCAATAATCCTGGTCTATTTAATGTGCGCATAATGAGATCAACAGGGTAGGCTTCTGAATATTTATCACCCCAGCTGACGCTGATTAGGCGGTTCTCATTTTCTTGCCCGACATGCAGAATATTTTCGCACTTTTGTCTATGTATGCTAATCCCTCTAGTTCTGGTGATATAGCCAATAATAGGGTCACCAGGCAATGGGTTGCAGCATTTCGCTATTTGGGTTAGTAGATTATTGACACCCAAAATTTGAATTTGGCTAGAATTGCCATCATTTTTTTGCTCGCGTTGAATTGGATAATCAGGGATGTTTGCAATAATTGGTTTTTGTATTTGATTAGTAATGCTAGCAACATGAATATCATTAATGGCGAGCGCTGCTAATAGATCATCACTTGTTTTATAGTTTAGTTTTAAAGCGATTTTGTTTAAATCTGGTTTTTCATGTATACGTAGTCTTTTCATTTCCTTGTCTAATAGGTCGCGACCTTCCGATGCATTATAAGCAGAGTCATGAATTTTGAACCAATGCATTACCTTGGCTCGTGCACGGGCTGTTTTTAGGTAGCCTAATTGTGGATTCACCCAGTCTCTGCTTGGGTTCGCTTCACGAGCAGTGAGAATTTCAACACGATCACCTGTTTTTAGGGTGTAGGTCAAGGGGACTATATGGCCATTAATCTTGGCTCCTCTGCAACGATGTCCTACCTCGCTGTGGATGTGGTAAGCAAAATCGAGTGAAGTTGACCCTTGCGCTAAATCAATAACATCGCCTTGAGGTGTGAAAACATAAACACGATCAGCAAAGATATCTTTTAATTCTTCTGTGGGCTTATTTTTGGCGGTGATCTCTTTTTGCCATGCTAAAATTTGGCGTAGCAAGGCAATCTTGGCTTCATAATGGCTGGTTTGTAAGATACCTTCTTTGTAACGCCAGTGAGCAGCAACACCTAGCTCAGATTCTTGGTGCATTTGCTGTGTTCGGATTTGAATTTCAACATGTCTATTTCTATCATCTAAAATGACTAAATGAATAGAGCGATAACCATTAGGTTTTGGATTTGCGATGTAATCATCAAACTCTTCTGTAACTTGCGCCCATTTATTTTGAATAATACCTAAAATGGTGTAGCAGTCTTCTATGCTTGGAACCAGTACGCGTAATGCGCATGCGTCATAAATCTTATCTAAGCTAATGTTCTTGCGTTGCATTTTTTTATAAATGCTATAAATGTGTTTTACACGGCCGGTTACAGAATGTGCGTTGATATGTGCTTGGTTAAGTAGGGTGTGTAAGGTGCTGATCATTAACTGAATGTGTTCTTCACGCTCCAAGCGACGGCTAGCTAAGCCTTTTGCAATATCTGAATAAGTATCTGGTTCTAAATGGCGTAAACATAAATCTTCCATTTCCCATTTTAATTGCCATACTCCTAGACGATTAGCAAGCGGTGCATAAATTGTAAGAGTTTCTTTTGCTAGTTTCTGGGCTAAGGAGGCTTCTAGTAATTTTGCCTGCCTTAGTTGCCATAGGCGTTCAGCTAGTATAATTAAAACAGCACGTACATCGCTGACCATGGCTAGGAGTAATTTGCGTAAATTTTCAGATTGTTGTGCGTTGTACTGGCTGGGTTTTTGTAGTTTGTGTAATGACTTCATGCGTGAAACATCACGTATCAGTTTACTATTGTCTTCTGTTGTTAAAAGCTCACTGATCGTATCGCGGGTAATTTCTTGTGCTTGATATGTTGGGTAAAGCAGGGCTATTGCCAGCGTATTAGTGTCCAAGCCAAGGGATAATAAGATGTCAGCAATGGCTATCCCTTTTTCTAGATATAGCGAGTCCTTATCTGAAACAAGGTGAAATGCAGACGTTAGTAGGGTGGCTTCATCAGTGCCGCGTGATGATTGTATGTGTTCAATAAAGGCAGCAGGTGTGCCTATATGGTTGTATGGTTTGACCATGTTAGGCTCTTTATTATTTTATGATTCTATTATAGGCATTATATAGAATGGTGTCACTAGTTGTCTCAATTCCTGCATAAGCAGGAATTGAGACTAGCGGTTAGTAATGCTGGTCGTAAGTGTAAGGTCCAAGATGAGCCATGATGTCTGCAGCATCAAATGCTCCTGGTACGCCAGTAGGTGCGATGCCTTTAAACATTTTAATAACAATGGTTGGCCCATAAAAAATGCAATGACCATAGCGGCTAGTGTATTGTGGTGAGCGTGATCCCTCTATACGGTAGCCAGCGT
>CAYZRM010000044.1:0-14667 GCA_964480845.1 uncultured Coxiellaceae bacterium
CAATGCCATTTCATCTTCTGTTAACTGTGGTCTTGCATACAGGTCATCAATTTCAGCATCGCTGAGAATATGAATATGATGCGTCTTTTTGTTGAATACAGCAGTCATTAGCTTTGTTTTGTTATTTCATAATAAGTAATCGGTACATTTCTATGCCGCAAATATTTGTAAAGCGTGCTCTTTGATATAGACAATTTCTTGCAGATATTCATCACCGATAATTTTTTCTCTTTGTATAAGGTTTCAGCAGCACAGGCTGTTGCTTCAGATGTTTTTGATAAGCCTTTAGGTCTGCCGCCCATGCGGCCACGTGCTCTTGCTGCCGTGAGTCCTGCTTGTGTGCGCTCTATAATCACATCACGTTCAAATTCAGCAAGAGACGCAAAAATATTAAACACCAATCGGCCTTGTGGACTGGTTGTGTCAATGGGATCATTTAAACTGCACAACCCAATGTTTCTTTCCATCAGTTTCTGCACAAGCTCTACCAAATTTTTTAACGACCGGCCAAGCCTATCTAGTTTCCAAACCACCAGCACGTCATTTGGCCGAAGCTGATTAATTAGATTATTCAAAGTAGGGCGGTCAGCTTTGACCCCACTAACTTTCTCTTCATAAATTTTTTCACAGCCCGCATCTTCCAGAGCCATGACCTGCATATCTAAATTTTGCTCACGCGTACTAACGCGCGCGTATCCAATTTTCATGGAAATAGTTCCTTATTTGATTGCCAGTTTTCAATACCCAACTTTTTGATAATTCAGTGGACTTTGATTACAAAAACCAGTATCTTAAACTGAAATTAAGGTGTTTTGAAATGAAAAAAATGGAATAATTCCGGTTCATTAAAACGGTCGTTTTTTTGGACCATACTGCAAACTGAAAAAGGCTAAATAATGCCAACTGTTTTAAGATTTAAAGGTTATCGCTTTTTCTTTTTTAGCTTAGAGGGCAATGAACCTCCTCACATACACGTTGAATATGGCGATCATGTCGCTAAATTTTGGTTAAACCCAGTAAACTTGGCGAGCTCCTACGGCTTTAGAAGTCATGAGTTAGCAAAAATAAGAGTCATGGTTGCTGAGCATAGCGTATTATTTTTGGAGAAATGGCATGAGTTCTTTGGCAATTAAATTTGATGATCACGCAGTTGATGTTAGTTTCACACAGACATCTTTACATTTTGTTTTAGCTGATGGTAGAGAAATTTCTGCTCCGCTAGAATGGTTCCCCAAACTACGCGATGCAAGCGAAAAAGATCGTAATAATTGGCGCCTTATAGGGCATGGTATTGGAGTGCATTGGCCCACAATAGATGAAGATATTGCTATAAGAACCTTAATGCATGGGAATGAATAAGATATACAAGTAAAGCTTACTCATCGATATTGATAGTTTTTACTGGGTATTCACTTTTTTCATTATAAGAATTTAAACACAATAAATTATTAAATACATACAATCCATGGTGTTGGTATGAAGCTGAAACGCTCTATAAATAGTAGTTTAGCAATGCAAAAAGAATGTGCCGCCTTAAGTCTTCTTATCTATCATGATGAAAATGAACCAGTAATACCAGATGGCCTGGTTAAGTTAAATGTAAGCTGCCATTTCAAAGCAGGGTTTTATGCAGAAACTTATATCAATGAAGCATTTATGAAAGAATGCAATGCGGTACAATGCATTATTGTATTTAGAGGAACAAATTCCGTAGTAGATGTCATTCAAGATTATTTGATATTAATGGATGAGGCTCCTGATTATTTTATTCATGATGCTATACCTTATGTCGAAGCCGTTAAGAAATATGTTCAAGAATATTACCACCAAGCTGATGAGTTTCTTTACACCTACACAGGTCATTCTTTAGGTGCTTTATTGGCACAGCTATGTTGTTGCAGAGAATTTGATCCTATAAGAAAATTGCCAACAGCTATATGCGTCCCATTTGATAGTCCTGGCGCTAAAACAATAGCTGAAAAACTTGTCGTAAGAGGAATTTTACCAGAAGCATCCGTATCTGTAGCTCATCAATATCAAAATGTATATTTGTCCGATGTTAATGCCATCAACACTTGCCATCCACAATTAGGAAATATTGTCCCGCACAATATCCCCTATATTTTTGAAAACCTATCATTACCTAGCCTTATTTCTTATGTAAAAGATTTTACCTTTAGAAACCAGCATAGAATGGTTGGATTTTTCACCTATTGGCATCGATTTGATTTTAAGCAAGACTCAACCATCTACTACGCACGTGATAAATGGCCGGTAGGATTGCAAAACGGGTTAGATTACTACCTTAATTATGATAAGCGCAGAGGATATTGGGAAGATTACATGCAAGAAATGTGGAATCAGAATCCTAACTGGCATGATGCCTATGAAAATGATTTATCCAAATTTGAAGCTGATTTCAAGAAGAAATTCCTCAGACAAGAATCAAGTAAATTCTATGTTCTGATTGATAAATTGCCAGCATATAGCCTGTTTTATAAGAAGCACAGCTATCATGTTGAAATTGAGAAGGATGCGTTACCCAGCCCTTGTAAAGTTGACTAGCAGGCAATGATGCAATATTTTTGCTCAGGCATTTTGTGGGGGATTCTCAATTTACCCCATCATTTAACAGCCAAGGATAACGCTCTAATTTTGGGCGATAATGTTGTCGACGCTGTTCAGCTTTATACTGAGCAAGGCTAAATATATACCCCAATCTCGGCTCTTGGTTTCGCTTAATTTCACGTCAGATGGAGGATTTGTGGACACCTAAAAGCTGGGCTATTTCGACCTGATTGAATCCCTTGACTAACAATCTACCTATATATTCACGGTCTTGAAAAGTTAATCGTTTATATGCTTTTTCCATGCACTTCACTGCCTAAAAATCCAGAATAATACCCCAAAGTTGCACTGAATCTTAGACTGCACCAATTTTAGATCACACTATCTTAGACTGCACCATCTTAGACTGCACTAATCTTAGACTGCACCTAATCGCTAATATAGCTAGTCTTTTCCCAACTGATGATTTTGGCTAAAGGTCGCATTTAAGATGTTGCGAACGTACTGCAATATCAATTAAAAAGCGATACAATCCGACCCTTAAGGTCTTGTCGCAAACTATCTCAGCCTGTCAAACATTAGGAGTCGCCATGCTATCACTCAAGGAATGGATTAAAGTAACCACCTGGATTCTTGCCTTTGAGGGAATTGGATTTTTTTTGGGGATGCTGACGCAAGCTAACATTCATCCCTGGTATGAGGCATTAAATAAATCAGCTCTTACCCCACCCGGGCCTACTTTTTCAATTGTGTGGTCTATTTTATATGCGTTGCTTGCTATTGTTGGCTGGGCTTTATGGCAAAAGCGAGATAACCCTAAAGTTAAGCGCTTGACCTACTTGTACTTCATTCAACTTTTGATGAATTGGGCTTGGACACCCCTTTTTTTCCACCTACATTTGCTTGGATTTAGTTTTTTATGGATTGTCGTCATGGTTTGTATCAATGCCGTGATTATTATGAATATTAAAAATGAAAAAAAAGAAGTCGCTTTCGCATTAACGCCATATCTTCTGTGGCTCATATTTGCAGCGTATTTAAATGGTGTCATATGGGCTCTTAACTAAAAGCACTGACATCAAGCACCAGGTTTTTATGGGTTACAATACGGACAATATTGTTGATCTGCATATTCTAATCTATCAGCCCTAGGATAATATTCTTGATAATCACACTTAACACAACTAAGCACTTTAAATTGATAAAGCTCTGTTTTGGTCCGGCAAGATCGGCATAATAGATTGCCGGTAACCGATGTTTTTCCAAAACCAGGTGCACCGCATTTGTGACATATTTTTTGTAGACGTTGAACTAATTTTATGGCTAGCTTATTGATAATATTCATTCGAGTAGGATTCATCATGGCACGCATGTCGGTTTCAAGACGCATTGCTGATTGCCTTTTGAATGATGACGTTACGATGGCATCTAACTCTTCAAGCTGAGTAATGCCTTTTGCAATAACGGTATCAGTATCTAGAGAACGAACGATCACGCCATGACTACCAAATTTTATTTGGTCAAGAAAGTCTGCATAGGTATCTGCGGCAGTGATGTCACGATGAGCATAATTTGTCTCCGTTGTGACCTCTGATTCAACCACCACAATATCATTTTTATAATCAACAAAAGACATCAACTCAATATCAGCTGGTGCAAAAAAAATAGTTGGGTGAGGACCAAAACTACCTTCGTTAGCAATCGCATATTGAAACCCATACTGCAATGCCGCTTCTTTTGCTTTTTTAATCACTGTTTCATATGCACTATTGAGACGCGGCACTTCACCAGTAAAAGTACCAAATTGATCGGTATCATAATCTTTGGGGATAACAATTTTAGCATTAAACGCTTCTTCAAACGGATTTTGAATCGCTTTTTCTTTTTCATGCTTAGTGGCTAAGATGATTTCAATATTATTATACATATAGTTATACTCAGCATTAATTTAGAGAACTTTAACACGCCTTGCTCCATGTAAAATCTCGCTGCAATTGATACATGCCACCATTTTCTGGCTCTATACAAAACAGAAAAACCCATCCATTTCCAAATAATTTCTGTAAAATACAATGATTTGAAATGATATGACTAATCATCTCTTTAGGCGCATATACAACTGTCATCAACCTTGAAGGCTCATGGTATTTTTTGTGGTCGCTCACAGAAACAGACTGTAATGGCAAACCATGCATTAAGTCACTAGCATTACCTTGCATAATGCCGATTTTACCCGTGATATCATGCGTGACTTTACTGCCACTACCATAAGCAACATTATCGATTGAGGAAAACAGATATTGGCTGTTGATCCACTGTGCCACTACCATGGGTGCCGTTAAGATAGTTGCAAGAGAAGCACCATCTTTATCTGGCCGCCAATCATAAGAATGCAAAAAAGCTTGACCATCAAGATCAACTTCCCGCGTGAGAAGACGCGGCCCTATAATAAAACTCGCATTACGCGCAAGCCCCCATTCTGGACGGGTTTGAGCCCAATCAGCACTTCTTTTTTTTATATGCTTTATATAATCATTTTTATTTTTCTTATTACTTTTATAACCCATTTTTAGACAGCGCCATTCATTATTTACTTTTCGAGCTGCTGTTAAATCATCTTTTATTTTATTAATAGCTTGCGTCAGGTTTTCGTCTTCAGGTGGATAAAGGGTCACTTCATCAAGCGTTGTGTTATGAAGAGCTGCAATAAATTTTGTTTTAGCAGGAATCAGAATATTTTTTTTGGCAAGGTAGATCCTAACATCCATATTATTTAGTATTTCTGCAAGAATAAGTGCATTTGAACCGCCCTGATTGCCTCCGCATGCCCCACAATCTAACGCTGATGCGTAAGCATTATTTTGGGTCAAACTACCATGACCACACAAGATAATGAATGGAGAAAAATGATCAGTTAAACCTATTATTCGTAAAGCACTTTCTGCATATACACACTGATTATTGAAATCTATACCTGTTGCCGTATCTTGTTCAACTAGAACAGGCTTAACAAGGGGGGTTGGACGCAAAGTATTCAGTAGCTTATTTTTCAATCGAGTTGAAAACCTAGGCGCTACTGTTCGAACAGACATCCATAAACCACTTAAAGGCCCCAGCACATCAACCAGCACAAATGGTATTGTAAAAGTATATTTCAACGCTTGATAAAGCCGCTTCATGCTGCTGAGCTGCTTTTTTCCAGCCAGTATCTTTTGATTTATTTTAGCTGAACATAAGACTGCTTCTTTTACAGTGTGCTTAGGATTAAGCAAAACGGGGCAAGAAGAAAAAGCTTCTTCTGTTAATTCATTTTTAATTTGAACAGGAATACCAAAAAAACCTGCAAACCCCAGTGTTTCATAGTTTCCCTGCGCTTCTAGTGCACGTCGAAAAGGCTCAGAGCGCACGTCAATACAAAAAATAAACTGGGCAGCCGGCACATCATTTGTCATCTTGTTTTTTAAGTCTTGCTGAGATAGGACATTTAATAATGCTGACTGATAGTGCTTTTCTGCAGTGATTATTTTTTTCATTTGTTCTGATGTCGTGGTTGCTTGAGCCGCTTGATGCCATTCAAGCAAATCGAGGGCTTCGGACCATAAAAGGCACGTAATAACCAAACGCATGGCGATATAATCAGCTTGAGTAATTGGGTAAGATTCTCTTAAAGCATTCTCATTCCATTCTGTTCGATATTTTATATAGCTAGCCCATCCGGGCAGTGTTGTTAGAAGTAGCGTTAAAAAAAGGTGGATTTTTTTGAGGGGAATATTCAGTTTAATAAGACATTCAGCAATCACTTGCTCAGCTGTTCGCGGTAAATTTTCTAGCCAAGCATCATGCTCAGTTGTTAAGTTAAGCTGTTTATCAAAACGAATGAGCTGTCGCCATGCCTGGTAAAATCCTTGATCACGAAAAGGCATATTAATGGTGGCTTGGCCCTCGTCTAAAAAGGCCTGACACCACTTAATCGTTTCTCTATTAATATCTTCTAAATTGGCCGGGATTATTGCTTGTTGGAAATAAGATTGACCATCTATGATAGCTTGTTCAAATGGTAAATTTTCTAATCCCTGTAGCGGATTAACCGCAATCAAATTTTTAAGCGGCCAAAAAGGCGCTATTTTATTCCATGCTTCTGGCATGTCTCTTTCAACGACTGATAAATATTCTTTCTTGGTATTTATTCCACTTATTCGTTGGAATGGTGTTTTAGTGTTTATATCAGATTGCATATTAGCCTCTATTATATCGGTATTGATTGCGATGCGATGTGATTGTTGATGGATGAGGCTGACTGGCATTTAGTGCTTTGACGTATAACATAGGTGACAGTTTAGAAAAGCCACTATATGCAACCACCCTTTCTTTGAATAGCATCATGAGCCATAAAGTAACGAATAAAAACAAGCCGATATAATGAAAGACATTCAGTACTTGGGGATGCATTAAATCTAATGGGGAAAGTATATATTCAGTTATATATACACTATAACCATAAAGTGAAGATATTAGTCCAGTCATGAAAATAGCCATCGGTAGTTTTTTCCATGGCGCATCTTGCAGTAAATTTAATGCAAACTGTATAGTGGCGATCAAAATGACACTTAAAAATATAAGCGTCGTATCGTTTGCAAACCATGTCTTATGGCTAGTAAGTGCAAACAGATAACTGCCAAAAATGCCGCATAATAACGCCATTAAAAAGCCTGTCATGGATAGCCGACATTCTGTTGGCAAACGCTTTTCTTGGGCTGCGCTGCTAGAAGAGAGAAACAAGTTAGCCTTGAATAATCCATGCCAGCATAGATGAGCCAACGCCGCTGGAAACAGCCCAAGCCCACACTGGGCAAACATGAATCCGAGCTGACCCATGGTCGAGCAGGCAAGCATGCGCTTGATATCATTTTGCATCAGCTTCCATAATGTGCCAACCAATGCCGTGACCAAACCAAAAATGAACATAATTGTCAGTATAGTTGGTAATGAAAAATAGAGAGGAGCAAAACGTACTAGCAAAAATCCACCACCATTTACCAGCCCAGCATGCATGATCGCTGAGACGGGTGTGGGTGAGTTGAGAGAACTAACTAGCCAGCGATGGAATGGCCAGATAGCTGACTGCGACATCGCAGCTACTACCATTAATGCCAAGGCTAACATATTAAGTGGATGGGTTACTTCTAATGAATACAGGATAGCTTGAATAGATGTCTCCCGCGTACTGTCATAAAGCAAGGCAAAAGCAGAAGCAAGACAGATAAAGCCTAACATAAATGTTTTCGCTGCCAACCAACCAGAATTGACGGCTGCTTTCCACATTGGCTTATGTATCATTAGCCTGACTAACAGCAGATTACTAATCCCCCATGCAGCTAAAAATATGAGCAAATGATCTGACGCCGCAAGGGTAATAACAGAAAGAACTAACAAACCTAATGATACAAAAAATGGGTAATATTGACTGTCTCCCTGCATGTATCTGGCAGCGAATAACCCCACCACTAGCCCAATAACACTCACCAATGTCATCATGATTCCTGCTAGGATATCAAAATGAAAAAGTGTTAATAATGAATCGAATAGCATCACTTACCTCATTGCTGATTGAACAATATTGACTTTATAATAAGCACGCATATAAAATAAGTAAAATTAATATTAATTATTATAATTATTAAAATATTTAATAATATTGCAGGCACATTCAATGAGTATTGATACAATCGCCCTCCAATGTTTTCTAGCAATCGCTGAAACAGGTAGTGTTACCAAAGCGGCTTTACGGATTGGTCGCACACAATCCGCTGTTAGTCAGCAAATAGCTAAATTAGAAACACTACTGGGCAAACCACTCTTTGTCCGTGGTAAAACCTTTTCTATTACGCGTGATGGTGAAATTTTTTTAGGGTACGCTCGTCAAATATTCGCTTTACAACGAGAGGTGCTCGATCGATTTAAAGAGCCCGAGCTACAAGGTGAGGTTAGATTTGGCATGCCAGAGGATTTCGCGAGCGTTTATCTTTCTGATGTTTTGGTCAATTTTTCACTGTTGCACCCACGTGTATTCGTTAATGTTGAATGCGATTTGACACTTAACTTATTCGAGCGATTTAAGCGCGGTGAACTTGATCTGGTATTAGTAAAGATGAATCGCCCCGAAGATTTCCCTAATGGTGTTGATGTTTATTCTGAAAAGCTTGAATGGGTCGGACATGAAAATTTGGCGGAAGACACTCATACACCCTTACCACTAGTGCTTTCACCCCAACCCTGCGTCTATCGTGCAAGAGCGATTAAAGCATTAGAAGATGCTGGTATCAAATGGCGGCTTGTTTTTTCAAGCCCAAGCTATGCAGGCACAATGGCAGCGGTTAAAGCTGGACTCGGCATGACTGTTTTACCACGCACCATGATCCCAGAACAGCTTAGTGCGGTTAATCATCCTGACCTTCCATCATTAGATGATACACACATATGCCTACTCAAGCATGATGCGAAAAATCAGGCACTACTATCATTTGAGCAGTTTGTGCTTGCAAAACTTAGACATTAAATTATGACAAATTTCTATAAACAAAAAAATAGCAAATACATCAGATCTATCGCAATATTTAATAAATTCGAGACTCATATATGAAGACGACAGCACTTAAAGTAAAAAAAGGATTAATATTTACCGCTCATGGCAGCCGCAATCCAATGAGCAATCAACATATTGCAAGCTTAGCTAATATGGTAAAAGCTAACATCAAAGAGAAATATACTTATTTAAACTATGGATTTTTAGAATTAGCTCAACCTTCTGTTAGTGATGCGATTAATCAGCAAATTCAAATGGGCATGAATGAAATTGTTATATTTCCTTATTTTTTATCGAATGGAAATCATGTTTCACAAGATATTCCGGCTATTATTCACATGTTTCAAAACAGCTATCCTTCAATTACCTTCAATATTTTACCCGTATTCGGTCATTATGCCGGAATGGCTAATTTAATTAGTAGCATGATATAAACTTATTTTTATTAAAATATCATACCAAGCTACTCGTTACGCATCAATTAACCACCTGCTCCAATAGCATATCTAAGCTGCGCAATGGTCATATGATAGTTGCGCACAGCATCAACATAACTATTTTCAGCCTCGGCAGTCAAAAGCTCTCTTTGATTCAAAACAAACAAATCACTGTCACCATGCGTAAATTTAATATTTTCAGCCCGCTGAACACGCATAGCCATCTGCGTCTCATCAAAAGTGTGCTTGATAATGGATTGATATGCTTTAATCTGCGCCAAGGATTGACGAATTTTAACGGCTATTTGCTCTGACTGCAGCTTTCTTTCGTTATCAATTTTAATTAACTCATTATTAGCCGCCTGAATCTGGCCAATGGCTTCACGCTGAAATATTGGAATCTCAAAAGTAAGCTCATAATTAATGGTGGTGCGATTGAGTGGTGGATTACCACCACCCATATCTTGGGCAAGATAAACCCTATTATTTAATATCGGTAAATAATTATTGTTAGCTTGTTTTAAACTCACAAGAGCGACCTCATGCTGCCTGGAGAGCAACTGAACTCCCGGGTGATGAGTCACCATGCCCTCTATCATTGAAGCAGATAACGGATTAATTGATTTTACCACTTCTTTTTTTCTAATTGACGGGATATCTAGCATAGATAGCAACACAGGCTTTCCACTTGCATCTCGATAATACAGAGATAATAAAAGCGAGCTTTTTTCAAATAAACCTTGGTACATTTGAACAGCTGCCTTGCGCTGCATAATTATTCTTTGATTATCAACTGAATCTATTTCAGCAACATCTCCGGCTTGGACACTTCGATCAAGTGCTGATTGTCTATCTAAGGCCAGTGATAACATATTTTTTTGGATTTGCAATTGCATACCATCCGCCACCCAATCCCAATAGCTTAAAGCAGCTTCTAACTTAGTTTTAAGCTTGGTCAATCTCAAATCTTCCTCACTTATTTTAGAGCCAATCTCCGCTTTCATGATCGTGGCGCGCCGATCATCTATCTTATTATTACGATAAAATGGGATTTCAATACCAGCGCGAAACTCACCATAGTTGAATGTTTCTTTATACTGATCATACGGCGGATATTTACCACGACCTATACGGTAACCAGTAAAAACATGGGTACCAGAGTCAGAAACAGGGATATCCAATTCGGCTGCAGCCAAACCATTTTGATAAATGCCATTTGGAGAGACGAGGAGGTTAGAACGAAAGGTTGGATCAAACGCACCTTGACTGCTTAAATATTCCGCTTTCGCCTTGTGTATGTTAGCCTTAGCCGCAACAATGAGTGGGTAATTCCTTTCAACAGAAGATAGCACATCCGCCTCAGTTAACATTTGCGCATGCGCACACAAATTAAGCTGCATAAAAAACGATAGACATACAATAATTTTTTTCATCATGCTGGCTTATTCTGCGTTGGTGGAAAACCATTAAATCGACGCCACAGCTCAAACCATAAACTGACCCTTCCCAAAAGAACCCAACCATGAGCTCTGGCGCCTTGTCTCAAATAGCGGGGTTCCGGCCAGCCATTTTTTTTATCAGGGATAATTAAAATTCGGAACTGACCTACACCATTATCTGCTGCATCAATCACTGAAACAATGCCCCCAAATGTACCGATAGCGATCGATGGCCAACCACTAAACTGTATACCGGGCCAGCCTTCAAACTGCAGCCTGACTTCATCTCCTATATTAATCAAAGGAACATCGTTACCTTTGATTAATATTTCCACTGCTCTGGAGCTTGTATCCGGGACTAATTCTGCAATAATATCACCAGACTTAACCATGACAGATTCTTGCCCCGCGTTACGGCGTAAGATAACACCATTCAGAGGAGACAATACACGCTGACTGTGTTGCCTTGATAATCTAACATCCATACGAGCAATTTCAGCCTTAACATTCTCTTCATCGCTTTTAAATTTTGTATATTCTAATGTCGCTTGCTCGAAACTTTTACGCGATGAAATACCCTTTTCGTATAAGGTTTGCTGACGATCAACATTAATTTTAGCTGTTGAAGCCGCTTCACTAATGAAGCGCAGACGATTAATTAAGGCAGCTCTCTCTGCTCGTAAATTATCCATTATTGCTGGATCATTATCATATATATCTATAATAGGATCGCCCTTTTTAACGAGAGAACCCTCCTCCACATACCACTTACCTAAACGACCATCAACAGGTGCAGAAATAATTTGTTGGCGTTCATTTGGAGAGTATGCAATTACTCTACCGGTCCCACTAGCTGTTTGTTGCCAAGGCAAAAAACTTATTAAAATTAATAGTGCTAAAAATACAAACATACACGTATTGGCAAATTGACGAATTTTTCTCGAATCTTTAATCAACGCATATGATTTGGTATGTTTGAATTTCATAAATTAATCCGATTATCAAATAAATCTAAAATATCTGTTCGCCTAGTTTTCACTAGTAATGTAAATTGACCGCAATATTTTCGCATTATTTCAAGTATCATATTTACTTGATTCAGTGGAAAAATATCTAATGCTTCATCCACTACTAAAAAATATGGCTTATTTACGATTTCTCTAATGAATGCTAGCTTCATTAACTGGGCATATGAAAAAGGTCTGCATGATCCATACAAAGGAAAATTTAGCCCCTCAGGTAGCGATGAAATAAATTCCCCAATTGAAAATTCATTTAACAAGTTGATAATGTCTTCTAAGCTTGTACTTGGATTGCCAATCATAATATTTTCTAAAATAGTGCCATCAAAACATTCTGCGTGACGAATTAGTGATATTTTTTTTCTGAAGTCATCTAGTGGATAGTTTTGAAGTGATATTTTATTGTATTGTATCTCGCCAGAATGCGGAGGGCGCAAGCCAACCAAAGTATCAACAAAAAAATCTCTACCGTTCTGATCAAGAAGGCTAACTGCTAAACTAGAACCTTTTTCAATAGTGAAATTAATTTTATTTTTATTATTATCACCATCTAAAAAAACAAGATTTTTAACTTTAATTGATGGAGGCTCACTAAAAGGCCCCATATAAGACAACAAAGGGTGTGATACTTCTAAGAAGCGCTCTGTTGGAAGTTTTAATAGTGAATTGACTTTTTCAGCAGCTGCACGTAAGTCGTAAAATTTCTCTAGATATCTAGGCATCTTAGCTGCACTAGCACCGAGTGTTGTAATGACAATCTCTGCTGCAACTAACTGCCCCAGGGTCATTTGATTTTTTAACACCAACAACCCACCGATAACAAATAGAGCTGTTGAGGCTAGCGCCTGCAATCCATAGGCTCCAACCATATGTTGAAGAATAACTTTATAATGTGCCTGCCTGGCTTTTATATATTTAACAACCATTTGATCTGCCTTTTCAAATCCAAATGCAGCGTGATTTTGAAAATGAAACAATAGTGGCACTCTAGCAAGCTCTTCGAGCCAATCTACAACAGCGTATTTAGCATCAGATTCTATGCATGCTGTTTTAACACCTTTTTGATAAGGCACAAGAATAACTAACAATAAAATAAAAATAAATACAATATCAAAAGCTAATAAAGCCGGATGGTATAGTGCTAATAACAGCATACCTAGTAATGCTTGTAATGCAAAAGCAGAAACACTAAGCAAGATATCAGACATCGTTTTTTGAATGGTCATGACATCAAAGAATTTATTTAGTACCTCAGAACCATGATTTTCGTCTAAGGTAGCCATATCAATCTTTGGTAGACGATTTGCTAATTTTAATGCGATAGAGGCAAATAAACGCTGCTGAACGGTTTCAAGCAATACATGCTGTAATACTCTTAATACACCAGAAAACCCTAATAGTACAAAAACCACAATCGCTAACACAACCAAAGGCTGTCTTAATGCGCCAAACGATACGATTGTTACCAATCCCTGAGCTGCAATAGGAACGACTAAACTAAGCATCCCAATGGCGACAGCAAAGATAATGACAGTCGTAATATCTCGCCTGCTTAAGGTTAGAAGAGATAATAATCCCTTTATTGGTAGCACGATGACTCCTTATCCATGTTAAACTGACTTCCTTGTAGATACATGTTCTATCCTAACAAATCTACTACATAAAATAACTGAAAAAAACACATCTGATTGACAATGGATAGGCTTTTTCTCAGCTGTTATCCTTGCGATGCAAGTTGTTATTAAGCGCTCCAAGGCAATAGGATACGCTATTATTAAATATGGTCATGATTTTTGTTTATCACATTAATTTTACTTATTGCATAATACTGATTATTATTAAATCAAATCTCTGGCAGCAAAATAAAATAGGTCAGCTATTTAGACTGCCCCAACATTCACAGTGAGTTATTTGTTGCCTATTACCTTTAAATAACAGACAGCATAAAATGAAAAAACCGAATGAGCATAAACAGTTAATCACTCATCATGCTTAATTCAATTATCGTTGTTTATTTTTATCTAGTCATAGAAATGTCAACTCACGGCTCTATTGAATCTAAAGGAAAAGCCTATTTAGAATATCAAAAAAGAACCGCGATGCTGTTTATATAGTTTAAGAATCAATCCAATTCTTCATAAACACAGCAAAACATGTTGTGAGCGCGCACAGCACGGTACCCCACACAACATCTATTAAGGTAATTTTTAGTGGCCAATTATTGAGAACAGCGTAATTAGTAAAATCATAAACACCGTATAGAACTGCCCCAAATAAAGCTCCCCACATTAACCCTGATATAGGATGGCCTTCTGCTTTAGGTAGCGCGAAGCATAAAATACCAACCACTATAGCAATATAGACAACGATAGCCCCAGCCCAATTAGGCGTTAATGCATCGTTTGACCGCCTTAAAAGAGTGCCGATCGTATCCATGTATAATCCTTTACCAATAAAGCCCAGCCACACCATATCTAAACCAAAGCAGACGACCATTGTTGATAAAAATAATTTGATAAATTCCATATTAACTTCCTTTCTATGAATAGATATGCCAGCAAATAGTGATCTTCACCCGCTTCCATAGACACGCCTATGCGACAGCTTTACATTGATTC
>CAYZRM010000045.1:0-14539 GCA_964480845.1 uncultured Coxiellaceae bacterium
AAGCAAAAGATTCTATTTTAGTACATATTTTACGTGGGCCCAGCGCTGCATTTTTGGTGATGACGAAAGATAGTTAAGATCAGCTATACTTCTGGCTGTTGAACAACAACAGCCAGCAATCCAATCCACCATTCTTTTATTCACACCTAAATTACATTCTTTTCCAGGTGGTCGCTCCAGCAGCATCCTCAATAATAATACCCATGCTAGCCAATTCATCACGCACACGATCAGCCTCAGCCCAATCTTTTGCTAAGCGAGCTTGCTGCCTTGCAGCAATCAAACTTTCAATTTTCTTTATCTCGTCTTCACTACCCGATTGAAAAAATGATTCAGGGTCGGCCTGTAGAATTCCCAAGACCTTGGCTAAGTGTTTTAATAAAGCACCTAATTTAGCGGCTGACTGCATATCTTTATCACGCACGCGATTTATTTCGTGCGCAATATCAAATAACACTGAAAGCGCAACCGGTGTATTAAA
This sequence comes from uncultured Coxiellaceae bacterium, assembly GCA_964480845.1. Classification (GTDB taxonomy): domain Bacteria; phylum Pseudomonadota; class Gammaproteobacteria; order DSM-16500; family DSM-16500; genus Aquicella. Next base: position 482 of record CAYZRM010000045.1, read on the forward strand.
ATCATCATCCATTGCTGCTACGAATTGCTTTTCATAGTCGCTATTCACTAATGGTGGTTGATCTGGCAACCCACGCAATGCGGTATAGAAACGCCCTAACGCTTGCTTAGACTGGAATAAGGTATCTTCTGTATAAATTAATGGGCTACGATAGTGGCTACCAATTAATAAATAACGCAAAACCTCTGGCTCATGTTCACTTAATACATCACGTATCGTAATAAAATTACCAAGGGACTTAGACATTTTTTCTTTATCAATTTGCAAGAACCCACCATGTATCCACGTGTTTGCAAATCGTTTATTCGTCACTGCCTCTGATTGTGCAATTTCATTTTCATGGTGAGGAAAAATTAAATCACGACCACCGCCATGAATATCGAATTGTTCTCCTAGTAAATGCATAGACATCGCAGAACATTCAATATGCCAGCCGGGGCGACCTTTACCCCATGGTGAATCCCAGGCAGGCTCGTTTGGTTTCGCCAATTTCCATAAAACAAAATCCAAGGGATCTCGCTTAATCTCATTCACTTCAACGCGTGCACCACTTTCCAACTGCTCAATATTATGATGTGACAAACAACCATAATGCGGAAAACTACGCACATCAAAATACACATCGCCATTATCTGCCACATAGCCGTGATTATTAGCAATAATACTCTGAATTAAACTAATCATTTGAGGAATATGATCAGTTGCTTTAGGTTCGTGATTAGCTGGCAACAAATCTAATGCAGCAAAATCCTCATGCATGGCTTTTGTAAAGCGCTCTGCTAAAGAATGAAACTCTTCTTGATTTTCATTAGCACGCTTAATAATTTTATCATCTATATCAGTAATATTGCGTATATAGTTAACATCATAACCGCTAAAACGTAAGTATCTATGCACAATATCAGCGGATGTATAGGTACGCGCATGGCCAATATGACAATAATCATAAACTGTCACACCACAAACATACATTCCTACCTTGCCAGGTACTATCGGTTTAAAAATTTCTTTTTCGCGTGTTAATGTGTTAAAAATTTTAAGCATTTAGACAACCTTTTCATTCGCTAATAAAGCCGCATTTTTTAAACGTAGCTTTAGTTTTTCTGGACCTAGTAATTGTGCAATCTGCGCAAGCTCAGGGCCATGAGCCTGCCCTGTTAAGGCAATACGAATAGGCATAAATAATTTCTTACCATTCACACCTAATACTTGCTTCATATCTGCTAGCACTTGTTGCAATTGAATGCCATGTTGATTCACTGCATTTTCTGCACAAGCAAAAAAATCATGACCTGCTTCGCGCAAGATCTGCTTATCTGTATCTGTTAACGCTAAATTATTGCTAAAGAAAATATCAGCCCACGTGGCTGCATCTATCGGAAATTCGATATTTGCTTTTACCGTTTCTGCAAATAATGCTTGGCTTTCAACCGGCACCTTAGATTTAATCTCATCACCTAACCATGCCCAAAGTGCTTCAACACCCAGTGCTTGCAGGGCGGTTTTTTGCCAATACATTAGTTGGTCCATATCAAATCTAGCTGGAGAACGACTCAATTTTTCTAGCTGGAAGTGTGCAGCTAAATGATCAAAATCTAATAATTCTTGCGCCTCCATGGTATGACCTAAGCGTGCCAAATAATTCACGATTGCCTGAGGCAAATACCCTTGCGCACGAATATCAGTAACACTTGCACTACCATGACGCTTTGCTAAAGGTGCACCATCACTACCAACAATTAAAGATAAATGTCCATACTGTGATACAGGCAAATCTAGGGCTTGTAAAATAAGTATTTGTCTAGGAGTATTAGCAACATGATCTTCCCCACGCAACACATGACTTACTTTCATCATGGCATCATCAATAGCATTACAGAATAAGAAAGGCGCTGAACCATCCGCACGACGCACAATAAAGTCACCAATATCATCTGAATTAAATGATTGTAAGCCTTTCACTAAGTCAACAAATTCTATTTTGGTTTTTTCGGGTACTTTAAAGCGCCAAGCAGGCTTTTTACCTTCTGCCAACCGCTGCTCTACTTCTTCTTTGCTTAATTTTTTACATACGCCAGAATAACGTGGTGGCAAGCTTCGTGATAATTGTATCTTACGTGCCACAGCCAACTCTTGGTCAGAACAAAAACAAGGATAAATTAATCCTTTTCCTTCTAAAACAGCGTAGTAATTACCGTAAATAGCTTGGCGCTGAGATTGCCAATAAGGACCATACGGACCATCAACACCAGGGCCTTCTTGCCAATTCACCTGCATCCAATGTAAATCATCTTGTAGTGATTCAGTAAAACGTGCTTCAGAACGAGCAGCATCCGTGTCTTCAATACGTAAAATAAACACACCATCGTGTTTTTTAGCAAATAAAGCACTAAATAAGGCCGCACGTGCATTACCAAGGTGGATCATACCGGTTGGGCTAGGAGAAAATCGGGTACGTATGTTCATAAAATATCCTTTAAATTATATGCGACGCGCTTCTACCATCAAACGCTTCATTTCTCTGGTAGCAGCCTCTAATCCCATAAAAATAGATCTAGCAATAATAGCATGACCAATATTTAATTCATTCATTTGTGGTATTCGGGCAATTGCATGGACATTTTGATAGTTCAAACCATGACCACCATTCACAATAAGCCCTGCCTGATGAGCAATCTCAGCGGCATGAATAATACGCTCCAGCTCATTCTGTTGCTCTTCTACTGTTTTTGCATCTGCGTATGCACCTGTATGAATTTCAATGACTGGGGCACCGCAACGTAAAGTAGCTTCAATCTGCTTTACATCAGGGTCTATGAATAAGGATACCTCAGCGCCTATCCGCTTTAAGTGATCCACAGCTTCTTTTACCTTGGCAGCTTGGCCAACCACATCAAGGCCACCCTCGGTCGTTAATTCCGCTCTTTTTTCAGGTACCAGACAAGCATGAGCTGGCTTTAGTTTTTCAGCAAAGACAAGCATAGGTTCAGCAACTGCCATTTCAAAATTTAAGCGGGTCAATAAAACCTGCTGAATTAATTCAGCATCACGCTCTTGAATATGGCGCCTATCTTCGCGCAAGTGTATGGTAATACCATCAGCCCCACCATTTTCTGCAGCAAAAACAGCCTCAACAGGGTCAGGGTAACGAGTTAATCTAGCTTGCCGTAGTGTTGCAACGTGATCAATATTAACACCTAGTAATATGGGTTTCATTATTCAGTATTCCTCGTTTTAACTAAAAATTAGTATGGCCATCACACCATTAGATCGGCACGGCTAAACACTTTGCAGCCCCGCGATGACGACGCCACTCATTCCACCGTCGCTCCCCTAAAGGCAAATAGCTTGCGACTCTCTAACGGCCGCCCATTTAGCAAAGGCGTTAATACCAGGCGCATTAATCGTTTAGCATCTTGCAAACAAGTTGCATCATCCCACTGATTATTAGCGATTGCGATTAAACTCCTACCTGAGAAAATATGCCCACTCGCCTTAGCATGCTCACCTAATTCACTTAGGACAAATCCATGCTCAGACACAAAGCGATAATAGCTATCTAACTCAAATAGCGCCTCACACTCCCCCTCTGGAAACAAACCGTAACCCAGCTCATCCAATAAATATTTTTCAAAATAACGCAAGGTTTTTTGCTCTAATTGCCGCGTTTGTAAGCATTCCAATGTTTGCTGGTAAAAAGCGTATAATGCAGGATGCGGATCCCACTTTTGCAATAAACCCATCAATAACTCATTCAAATAAAATCCCGCAAAAAGACAATCACCTTGCGGCATCATCATGCTGCCACCAAGCTCTACTTCAGTTAAGGTCATGAGCTCACCTTTACCTGACCAGGAGACTAATAAAGGTATAAAGGGTTGCAATAAACCCTGGGTACTAGAGCGTGGCTTGCGTACGCCGCGAGCAACAACTGCTACACGGCCATGTTGCTCAGTAAATAATTCTACTAAAAAACTTGTTTCTCGATAAGGTCGACGATGCAAAACATAAGCAGGCTCAAGCGCTATACGCTTCATTCATACCCCAAACCACGGAGCGCCTTATCATCATCCGTCCAATTTTCTTTTACCTTCACCCACAAGCGCAAAAAGACTTTTTGATCTAACATTTTTTCAATTTCACGGCGAGCTTGTATACCCACCTTTTTAAGACGTGCACCTTTCTTACCAATGACAATAATTTTTTGACCTTGGCGCTCTACCCAAATGACGGCACTGATCTCAACCAACTTCTCTTCTTCTTTAAATTGCTCAATCTCAACAGTAGTGGCATATGGCAATTCTTCTTCAGTCAACATGATTAACTTTTCACGTATTATCTCTGCTACCTGGAAGCGCACTGTTTTATCGGTTAGCTGATCTTCAGGAAATAACTGGCAACCCTCAGGCAAGCATTTTGCAATCTCGTCCTCTAAATGCGTTGTATTCTCACGCTTCATAGCAGACACTGGTACAATAGCAGCAAAATCTAACTGGCTTTGCAGTTTATCAATCAACGGCAACAGCTCATTCTTATCTTTCACCAAATCAATTTTATTCAACACCAACACAACAGGCTTATCTACTGATTGCAATTTCTTTAATACAATCTCATCTTCATGCCGCCAAATGGTTGCATCCACCACAAATACCAGCACATCAGCATCTGATAACACAGAAGCAGCAACGCGATTCATATAGCGATTCATGGCACGTTTTTCTTCTTTATGCATACCTGGTGTATCAATATAAATAATCTGTGCATGATCACGTGTTTGAATACCCAATACCTGCCAGCGTGTCGTCTGCGGCTTAGGAGACGTAATACTTACTTTCTCTCCTAACAAGCTATTTAACAAGGTTGACTTACCCACATTAGGACGACCTACAATCGCAACATAACCGCTTTTTTGAATATCCAACTCACTCATCATTTTACTCTTTTATTTTTTTAATTAAGACTAACATCCCCTGCGCTGCATCTTGCTCAGCACGACGACGGCTAGTACCTTTACCGTATGAACGTTCATTCACACCTTCAATTTGACAACTCACGGTAAATAATTGCTGGTGCGCCTCACCCTCAATCGCATCAACCGTATATACTGGCAAGGCCAGACGACGACTTTGCAAATGCTCTTGCAATATCGTCTTAGGATCTTTATGGCTAGCAGCAGATGATAGCGATTGCAAGTAAGGCTGATACCATGCCGTCACTCGATCAAATGCAGCATCAAACCCACCATCTGAGTACACTGCACCAATAATCGCTTCCATAGCACAGGATAAAATAGAATGCCTTTCACTACCGCCACTGCGCAATTCCCCCGGCCCTAAAAACAAATAAGGACCCAGATCAAATTCTTTTGCTAACTCAGCCAAGGTATCACGATTAACCAAGGTAGCACGCCAGCGACTCAACTCACCCTCTGATGCCTTTGGAAATTGCTGATAGAGAATATCGGCGATAATAAAATTAACAACTGCATCGCCCAGAAACTCTAAGCGCTCATTATGTTCGCCACCCTTACTCCTATGGGTTAACGCCACTTTTAGCAATTTAGGATCCTGAAATTGGTAGTTTAGCCTTTTAACTAAATCATCGATCATTAGTGAATTACCGTTCCTATTCTATTTAAGCGAGGTAAGGTTTTCACGTTATCCCAACTCATCCAAACCAACACTGCTTTACCCACAATATTTTTCTCAGGTACAAATCCCCAATAGCGGCTATCAGCACTATCATCACGGTTATCACCCATGACGAAGTATTCTCCTTCAGGCACAACAATATCATGATAATCTTTATCTGTTTTTTGCGGATCTATATAAATATGATGCTTAACACCCAATAAATCCTCTTCCTTCTCAGCTACCTGAGAAGCATGACCCAACTCATCATATGCTGTTGCCACTCTCAAATCAGATTGAGGTACTACTTGGCCATTAACGGTTAATACTTTATTAACGTAACTAATATGATCACCTGGCACACCGATGACACGCTTAATAAAATCAATACTAGGATCAGGCGGCCAGCGGAAAACGATGATATCACCGCGTTCAGGCTTACCTATCTCCATCACTTTTGTGTGGATCACTGGCAAACGTATTCCATAATCAAACTTATTTACTAAAATAAAATCGCCTGTTAGCAAGGTAGGCTCTAAAGAACCTGATGGAATACGAAAAGGTTCGTATAAAAAAGATCGCAATAAAAATACGATCAGCAACACAGGAAAAAATGAACGCGCATAATCCATAATAAAAGGCATTTTTTTCCTAGCCTGACGCTTTCTGATAGGCGCTAAAAATAAAATATCAATTAACGCCAATACACCTGAAATAATCGTGGCATAAAATAAAATCAATTCAAAATTAAAAGACATATCTATCCTTATTTCTTATCATCTAATTTTAATACAGCAAGAAACGCTTCTTGAGGCACTTCCACATTACCTAATTGCTTCATACGTTTCTTACCTTCTTTTTGCTTTTCTAGCAATTTACGCTTACGAGAAATATCACCCCCGTAACATTTTGCCGTCACGTTTTTACGCATTGCCTTAACGGTCTGACGCGCAATAATATGAGCACCAATCGCACCTTGAATAGCCACATCAAACATTTGACGAGGAATCAATTCACGCAGCTTTTCAGTCACCAAGCGACCTCGCGATTGCGCTGATTCTCTATGCACAATAATCGCTAAAGCATCTACTTTTTCACTATTGATTAAAATATCAAGCTTCACTAAATCAGCCGCCTGGAAATGAGTAAAGGTATAATCTAAAGAAGCATAACCACGACTCACCGATTTCAAACGATCAAAGAAATCCATGACTATTTCACTCATAGGCAACTCGTACACTAATGCCACTTGATTACCGTGAAATAACATACTTTTTTGCACGCCACGACGCTCAACACACAATGTAATCACATTACCCACATGTTGCTGAGGCACCAAAATATTGGCTTTAGCCATTGGTTCACGGATTTCATCAATATAATTAACAACCGGCAATTTAGAGGGATTATCAACCTGCATCACCTCACCCTTGGTTGTTAACACCTCATAGATAACCGTGGGTGCCGTCGTAATTAATTCTAAATTATATTCACGCTCTAAGCGCTCCTGCACAATTTCCATGTGCAACATGCCTAAAAAGCCGCAACGAAAACCAAAACCTAATGCATCAGATGATTCCGGCTCAAAGAATAAAGCCGCATCGTTTAACTGCAACTTACTGAGTGCATCACGTAATGCTGAAAAATCGTCAGAATGAATAGGAAACATACCCGCATACACCTGAGGTTTCACCTTTTGAAAACCTGGTAATACCTCTTTTGCAGGATGATGCGCATGGGTTAATGTATCACCCACAGGTGCGCCATTAATATCCTTAATACCAGCAATCACATAGCCTACTTCGCCTGCCTTTAACTCCGTTGTTGCCACACGCTTAGGTGTAAAAACCCCCAGCCCGGTTATTTCATGCGCACGACCAGTCGACATCACTTGCATTTTGTCGCCCATTCGCAAGATACCATTTTTCACACGCACTAAAGAGACAACGCCAAGATAGGAATCAAACCAGGAGTCAATAATCAGCGCCTGTAGTGGCTCTTCTACACTGCCTTCAGGTGGGGGAATATCAGCAATCAAGCGTTCTAATAATTCTTCAATACCAATGCCGCTTTTTGCACTAATGCGCACTGCATTCTGCGCTTCCAAACCAATAATGTCTTCAATTTCTTGAATCACACGCTCAGCATCTGCCTGAGGTAAATCAATTTTATTCAGGACCGGCAAGACTTCTAACCCTTGATCCAGGGCAGTATAACAAACCGCTAAGGTCTGAGCTTCTACACCCTGCCCCGCATCCACAACCAACAAAGCGCCTTCACAAGCGGCCAACGATCGAGAAACTTCATAAGAAAAGTCTACGTGCCCTGGTGTATCAATAAAGTTCAGCTGATAGGTTTGACCATCTTTTGCCTTATAGTACAAGGTCACACTATGCGCCTTAATGGTAATACCACGCTCACGCTCTAAGTCCATAGAATCCAATACCTGAGCTTGCATCTCACGCTCACTCAAGCCGCCACAGAGTTGAATCAGCCTATCTGCCAGGGTAGATTTCCCGTGGTCAATATGGGCAATAATTGAGAAATTTCTAATATGTTGCATTGAAGTATGATTTTGCATGGGCATTCTAATTAATATTCTTGAAGGGGAAGAATATTAGCCTATTTTTAAGTAAGCCACCACCAAGATTTGCGTGTTATAATAGCAAATCAGCCCAAAAAGGATAAACCTATGGATACCCCACAGCCTATAGGCGAATTAGTGATTCAACTGTTAGCAATGCCTGCAGATACAAACATGAATGGTGATATTTTTGGGGGTTGGCTAGTATCTCACATGGATATGGGTGCAGCTATCGCAGCCAGACGCTATGCCCAGTCTCGCGTTGTCACCGTGGCAATTGATAAACTGACCTTTATTAAACCCGTTTACATAGGCGATACTGTCTGCTGTTATGCTGATTTCATTAAAATTGGCCGCACCTCTATTCAGTTTGATGTGGCTGTATGGACCCGTGCTTATGATGAAAACAGCTTAAAAAAAGTAGCTACCGGCATCTTCACTTTTGTAGCGATTGATGATCTAGGCCGGCCTCAACCAGTAAAGCGCAACCTCAATAAAACAAATAGCTGACGAAAAGACGCTGGTTCTAGCGTATCTTTGAATATCAAGGAGGAAAACACGCGGTTGCCTGATTGAAACCGCAACAACATCAACCACGATGTCATCACACTATCGCCTCGAAGATCGCCAATAATTTCTTGATTATTAAGCTTTAAATGCCAAACATCCTCTCGATACCTCAAGCTCAAAATAGAATCTGGCAAAAACAAGCATGCCTGCTTTACCAAATACCAACCATAGCCCAATATGAGCAGCAACAGAACTAGCTTCATCAGCCAGGGAGCTGATAAAGAAAAAACCACGCCTATGGTCGCGATGATGAAAGCCACCAATGCAGCCAAATACCACCTGGATGGCCGACAATCAAATATGTGTACGGGTGTATGCATGTTGGCGAATACGATTGACAATATAAACATGTTGTTCAGGCGCTGCTTCATGCCCCATTAGCCAAGCAAATATTGGCGGATCTTCACAGCCAAGCAAATCAATAAACAAGCACTTATCTTGCTCAGTTAGGGCTGGGTAGGCCTCGCGCAAAAAATTGCCTAATAATACATCTAGTTCCAACATTCCTCGTCGACATGCCCACTCAAGCCGCGGTATATTATTTAATAAATTACTGTTATGCTCTGCGTTCATTTAAGCTTCTCTTTAATATTGACTGGTATACTATGTTTAAAGACAAAACGAAGAGTAATGCAATGGCACCCATAAATGAAGCCAATTTATTAGAAGATCTCATCTTATTAATCAAGCGATTACAGCAAGAGTGCACTCGCAACAGCACTAGCCGTCCTTATTTAGATAATATTATTCATCAACTTAGCCAACCAAACTATTACATTGAGAACAGCCAACAAGGATATGAGCAAGTAAACCGGTATCTAGGCCTCTTATTGCTAGAGTTGATGCACCAAGACCAACCACTATTCAATCACCGCACACAAGAGTACATTCGTACATTTGAAGAAACCATCGCGCCTAGGCACATAAAGCAACCTCAGCGCGGCTACTAAATCATCCATCAACCCTTTAAGGTTAAGGACACTAGGGTCTATCGTCAATTAGTGGCTATTGCGCAATTCACACTTAACCCCACCTTAAGGTTAATGTGATAACATTTTGCCCATAAAATAATGATAAGGCCTACCTAGAGGAGTCAGTGTAGATGTCCAGTAATCGCCAACATCAAGCATCTTCATCTAACCAAGTAATAGAAATGGATGAGATCAGTCAACAAGATAGCCAAGATAATATGATTGACTACTCTGATGCACCCACACAAACGCTAGAAAACTCATTGGTTTATAGCACAACGCCCAGTTTAGGCTTGATGAATATGTTTGCCTTATCAAGCAAAGAAAAATCTGCAGCAATAGCTGAATTAGCGTTGCGAGCGGAAATAGCCCACCATATTCTCCATGCAACACCGGCTCTTCCTGATTCTACAAAAGTAGAAGATACCTTCAAATTAAAAGCAGTGAGCTTACTAGCAGAAAATCCAAGATTACTTTTCACTGAAAGCATCACAGAAATCAGCCCAACAGGAGCGATATGCCAAGGTTCACCCCTGCAATTAGCTTTAGGTGCAGGTGATGTTTGGTTGGTGAAGGCGCTACGAGAGCAAGTATTCCCTCACTATCATGAAGGTGCTGAACAAGCACAAGTCTTATTTGACCAGCAATTTAAAGAACAATTTCCCCATTATGAAGACCATCTCTTCACACTGGAAGCCCTCCAAGCTGAGGCAACTGATTTACTTTTTTCCGATGAAGAAAAAACTTTTTTTGCCTTAGAAGCACCCTATTACGATGAAAGGAATATCCAGCAAATCATCGCGGTTAAACGAGCGCTGATGGCGGTAGTGAATGCAATTACAGCAGATAATTGTGATAATGCAATGCCCAACCCAAAAACACAAAGCTGCATAGATGGATTAAAAGCCGCTTTAACCCCTAATAATGATGAGATTATTAAAACGGGTTTACATTTTCCCTTATTCATGCTGATGATGGTGGCAGATGTGTATAGAGCGCAGCATGTTGCCTCTACCTTAAACCAAGAAGGCGCATGGTATAAGCCCATTAAATGCGCAGCCAAATGGAGTGTGTATTCACGCTTAGTGTTAGGGTTGGTGCAAAAGCATTTGACAGCAGTGGATGGCCAGAGCTTAAAGAATGGACTAGACAAGAGCATCATAGGCAGCTTAAACGGCGCAAAAAGGCCTGATAGACAAGATGGCTTATATATTGAGGGCGCTAAAGGGCAGCTAGCAAGAGCGCCGGCAATCGCTAGTGATTTGGGTGATACAGCATTTATGAGCTTTTCTGGTGACAGAGTGCATCAGCTTCTTTCTGACCCTCGCTGTTTTGACTTTACTAGTAAAATTGGTTGGTCAGGGCAGAGGAGCCTTGGGTGCGATATAATGTATTGGTTGGAGCCGAGTTGGTTTTGTGCGCAGAGATACGTGCTTTCGCTCACGTGGAACAAAAACAAACATTATTCAGAGCTATTACGCAGCCCACCGAAGCGAAGTCAAGACATTGTCGAGGTGACGACTCACCGGCGAAATGCGTGATTCTCTAAGTTGGGATAATAATAATCCAGCCGCAAAGGCGGCTGGTGTCACAGACATTGATGCACGACAAAATTTGGTTTGGCAAGGCATGATTACCCCCCCCCCCTGATTTGAACGAAATATCTAACATCTACAGGGACGGCAGGGGTTGAGGTTAATTGATAACAGCCCCTAATGATGATGCATCTGAGGGCAGAATATAGCGCTCAAGATAGGCAAATAGCTCTCCAGCATTTCGACAAACCCTGCCAGTCTCAGACTGAAGCATAGGCTTAAAAAAGCCCAACCCCGCCACCTGCCCTACCAAAGACATCTCATCACCTAACGACTTCAACACATCAGCACTAAATGAACCTTCACGACTTAATCTTTCAACTATCTTACCCCTAATCATGCCAGTTTGATTTTTATATTGCTCCACCTCAAACAACTGGAGGATGGAAGCAAACACCAGCACCAATAATGACGATTGGCTATCACCTCCAATAGAAATAGCTATGCCTGAACGTAACAGCAACTGGTCATGCATATTCATATCGAGCAATAGCAAAAGCATGGTACTAAGAATTAATATTCGTTCTTCGAGGCTAGCCGACTCAGGCAACAAAGAAAGGCATAACAATAATCTTTGCTCATCCAAATCAGGAACTGATTTTATCAACAAGCAATCATTTTTTATCAAATAGACCACCTCTGGCCTCATCAAAAATTGTACGTGATGCGCCTGCATTCTCATGATACTAGACCAATCAATATTGGCGGATTGCAGAAAATAAAAATCATATGCAGAGGTCAGCAATAAAGAACTCGTATTATTCTGAAGTAATAAATAATGCGGCAAACCACAAGCAATATCAAACGTCATTTTACCGGCTTGCAAAAAGAAAATGATCCTAGGATGACGTAACACCCTTACTTGCTCTTCAGTGAGATCACTAAATTCATCCACCAAATACACATTATCTTTAGCCAGCCCGTAATAGTAAGGATGCTCCAGCAATAAACGCACATGATCAGGTATATTGACAACATCATCGACATCCACCCGCTTCTCTTTAAGCAAATTAATAATGGCACGCGATGTCAAATTCCTCACTTGTAACTCATTTCTATGAAGCAAGGCAGAAAACATAAAACTATCTGATTCACTCTTCAGTGCATCAAACCAGTGTTGATTAACAAAGATCAGTCTTGTATCACATTCCAACCAGTCTATTTCTTCGCTAGCTTCCTCTATCAAACCTTGATCATACAAATAGTCAATCACAGCATTGGCGGCCAATTTAAGCGCTTTATTTTCTGCTTTTTGTTTCAAAGCCTCTATTGCTGCCTCCTCTTCAGAATCATCTATAAAGTAAGGAATCTGCAATTCTTTTTCAATAGAAGGATAGTCAAATGAAAAATCAACATGCAACACAATGTCGCCTTCATCATTATATTGTAGCGCTGCTTTATATACTCTGTCGCTGTAAGTAGGCAGGGTTAAATCCCAAGTTGACTGAATTAAATCATCGTAGACAGTTAACTCTGTTTTAAACGACTGATTGGCCACCTTAAATAATTGATGGTGCCTATTAAAATCCCAACCCCAACGAGTTATTCTTTCCTTCTTTACGCTTGAGTGATTTAAAACTGCATTAATTTTTGCAAAGATATATCGTTGCACCTGATAAAGGAGTACATCACCATGCCCATCCAATCCTGCTAGAAATTTTTCTGGATTCATCAAGCAACGAGATAGATGATAATGGGGGTCTTCAATATTAAACCTACCTACCATCGCCTCATTCAAGCTGATTACCAGCTTTTTTAGTTGCTTAGAACGGCCTAACTCAATATCTAATAATGGATCTATTACTGTATTAATAAATTTTTTATGGTTGGCATTTAACGGCATGTGGTGTTACTCGTAGTTTAATGTCTTGTAGTTGGTTAATAAAAAATGCTAGAGACGGGCGCTCATTTGCATTACGATTCATCGCATCCTTTTTAAAGCTTGTTAAAAAAGTTTCTACTTCTGGTGATAACACCCCTTGATAATGCCTAAATAATAGCGCAAAAGAAAATACATCCTGCGATGCATTTGCTCCTAAAGCAATACAGTAATTACGCTCAGGCGCCCAATAAGAACACTCATCACCTACCCTCGTTGTAGCATAACCATCTACTAAGCTATAAGCATGATCAAAATCAACAAAATAAGCTTTTACTGATCCTGGCTGGCTATTTATTAAAATATTAAAAGGATTAATATCACCATGCGCAATACCAAGCGCATGCAGCCTGTTTAATTCCGAGGCAACAGCTAAGAATATATCAATATATTCAATTTCAGAGCAGCTCTCCAAAACCTCATACAAAGTGACCCCTGGCATCTTAGACATTACATGCCTAAAGGTATCCGACCACACGTGTACACTGCTGATTAGCTCAGGGTAGGCTTGCTTAAAATATTGACTAGATGCTATAAGATCTACGCCATCAAAATCTCGAGGATCTTTAAATTCGCCACGAGGCGATTTAACTACTAAAGGATCACCGCTTTCTCCATAAAAAAATCGTACCTTTCCATAGGCCCCTTTTTTTTGGGGTAAATCTGAAACAACATATTTATTAACACAGTTATTATCTTTTGCAAAAAAGATAGTAGAATGCTGCCTTTCTAATTGCGGTGCTTTTTTTTCATAAATAATGGCATCCACCTCATCCATCTCTACAGCTACCTTATCAGAATGTTCATCGCGACTCAGCATACTTACTCC
>CAYZRM010000046.1:0-14459 GCA_964480845.1 uncultured Coxiellaceae bacterium
TCAAATAAACCTGCTAGCAAGCTCATAGAAATTGAGCTGGACGAGTTCACGGCATCACCGCCAGCTCCAAGACTCGCAGTAAGGGAGACTCAACTAGGAAGTAGCACCTTTGTCGCCTTTCCCAGATACCCCAACCCCATTAGCAAACGCATAACAACCACCATGGGAGCGGCGGCCCAGGCAATCACTCAAACAGTATCAAGCCTTGCAACCTCTAGCAGCAAACCAAAAAAATAGCCCTCTGTTCTTTATCACCTAGATCATGATGCAAGTAATAAAAAAGCCCGCTTATGCGGGCTCTTTTTTTGCTGATGAAAGCCAATATTAACCAAACTTAACACCTGCTCGTAATGTAACAAGATTGGTGTTATTGCTTGGAATACCGCCTTGTGAAGCACTGTAAGCTTGGTCGTAATCCCACTCGATACCCACGTTGGTATTTTTACCAAACGCTTCGATACCATAACCAAGAGCCCAACGGCTTCTAGGTAGGTTAAGACCCGCTGCCTCACGGCTAACTTGATAACCTAAATAGATATTTTGATTTCTGTTCCAGCCTTCAAAACCATAACCTGCTTGTAAACCAGCAGCCCATGGTCTAGCACCACTCGCGGTAGATACTGGGGAACCTTGGGTAAATGGAGCTGCTGCACCATTAGCACCTAAGTTAAGATCAGCAATACCATTGCTTGGCAAATCATTCACATTGAAATGTTGAAGAGCTGTTGTATAACGCGCACCTAAAACAAATGGTCCGGTATTTAAATCAGCATACACAGCTAATGCACCTACACGGCTGTTATAACCTTGTAAGCCAGTGGTTGCATTATTGCTTAAAGCAGTATTATGCAGATTGAATTGGTTTACTTCATAAGCAACATCATTCACACCTATCATGTTGTACAAGTAAGCCGCACCAATATCAAAGCCTAGTTGATCGCTTGGTCTATCAAAGCCTAATGCTGCACCGTAGTTGGTTGGCTTAGACGTTTGACCAGTTTTAGCAATTGGATTGTCAAATGCATAGATAGAACCGTTAAATCCGTTAGCAATGAAACCTAGCTTGATAGAAGTTGCTAATGTTTCAGACATCACTTGCGTCATGCTGCGAGTGATAGGGTGGATTTCATAACGGCCAAAATCTTGGAATTGCTTACCAAGTTGCATAAAGATTGGAGAAATATTGAAGTTAGCAAAAGTAGCATATGCTTGTTCTAACTGTAATGTACTAGTTGAACCACTTAATACATTATTGCTATAAGCTGCACTGTATTCACCAACGTGGTATCCAGCGGTGCTGTTTGCACCATTTGGATCATTGATGGTTGCTGTGTTGTAGCTAATGCTTGCAAATGCTTGAGTCCACTCATTCACATCAGCGCCGATGTTTAAATAAGCATCGTTAAGTGAGAAACGCTGATAGTTTTCACCCATGTAGTTGCCGTTACGGTTACCAAATTTACCGAGGTCAACATTCAAACCGCCGCTTACATGAATACGCTTAAACCAATCTGGGCTGCATGGGTTAGGCATAGCACGATTCATGTTTTGAGTCATTTGATCCATAATCATAGAAGGCTGGCTAATAGTGCATGCAGCTTCTTTTGGTAATGCATCTTTGAAATCTTTATAGCTTTGCTCAGTCACAACTTCTTGTTGGGACATTTTTTGATGATGTTTGTGCTTATGAGCTGCAAATGCTGGGCTACTTACTAAACCAAGCACGCTCATCGCTGCAACAACTAGTTTAAGATTCATAGTATCTCCTTGATATGTTTAAATCCGACGAGCTCCAAAATTAACCTATGGGGATTATCGATTGCAAGTAAATTTCACACTAATTCCCTATGAAATCAACGAAGCGCTGACACAAAAACACAATAATTAATCACAATATAAAATTGTGCACAAAATGAAGCGGGCACAATCCTACCACTAAAATTTATATATAAAAAAACCCGCCTAAGCGGGTTCTTTAAACAAAAGCAATTATAGCTGCTCTGCTTCTTGTGCTAAGTAGCTAGCAATACCATCTGTTGTTGGCTTAATAGCAGCTTTACCTTGTGACCAGTTTGCAGGACACACTTCACCATGTTGCTCATGAAAATCCAATGCATCAACTAAACGAATTAATTCATCAATGTTACGGCCTAATGGAAGATCATTAACGATTTGTGAACGCACCACACCTTTCTTATCAATTAAGAAAGCACCACGCAACGCAACATGCGCTGTTGGATGCTCAACACCAAATGCTTGGCAAATCTGATGGTTCACGTCAGCGATTAATGGATAGTTCACTTGACCAATACCGCCATTAGCAACCGGTGTATTACGCCATGCGTTATGTGTAAATTTAGAGTCAATCGAAACACCCATTACCAAAGTATTGCGTTTTTCGAATTCACTTATGCGGTTGTTTAACGCAATTAACTCAGATGGGCAAACAAAGGTAAAATCTAGGGGGTAAAAGAATACAATAGCATATTTGTTTTTGCTTGCTTCGTATAAATTGAAGTTATCAACTAATTCACCATTCGCTAATACTGCGGATGCGGTAAAATCCGGTGCCTTTCTGCCTACTAATATAGCCATGCTTTCGTCCTCTTTATAGCGGTTAAAAAATGACCAACCACCCTGCTTGATATACGAGCAGAGCGCCTGTTATACAAAATGGCGGGCATTATACCCTAAAAAGCACAGCCAAACCTATAAAATAGGTCAAAAATTTTGTATGATTAGCCCCATTACTTGAGGGGACCAACCATTTCATGATCGTATTTGCATTAATTTTATTGGGCGTATTATTAAATGCCTGCGCACAGCTCGCCCTAAAGGCCGGCATGAATAGCATTGGTCATTTTGATTTTTCTATTCAAAATATATGGCCTATAGGCTTAAAAGTAGCAGGAAATCTACCTATAATCAGTGGGTTAACAATGTATGTTGCCAGTGTTGTTGTCTGGTTATTAGTACTATCAAGAGTTCAAGTCAGCCTTGCCTACCCCATGCTAAGCATAGGCTATATTGTGAATGCGATTGCCGCTTACTATTTGTTCGGCGAACCACTCACCTCCATCCGTGTATTAGGTATTTTTGTCATTATGGCAGGCGTTTATCTAGTTGCCCAAAGTGGCTAAGTGAGACAAGCAAACATGGCTGACAATTTTCTCCCCTTTTCCCGCCCCAGCATCAGCCAAGAAGCCATTGATGAGGTTGTTGATTGCCTAAAAAGTGGCTGGATCACCACTGGGTCCAGGGTTGGGCAATTCACAGAAGATTTAAAAGCCTATTTTAACGCACCCTATGTATTACCCATCAATTCAGCGACAACAGGCTTACACCTAAGCCTACTTGCCATGGACATACAACCAGGCGATGAGGTAATTACGACACCACTCACCTTTGCTGCCACCTTAAACACCATTGTATTAGCCGGTGGCACACCTGTTTTAATCGATATTGATCCAAACACCCGTAACATGGATCTTAACCAGCTAGAAGATGCGATCACCGATAATACCAAAGTGATTATGCCTGTTCATTTCGCTGGCCTGGCTGTCGACCTAGATCCTTTATATGGCATTGCTCACCAGTACAACTTACGCGTCTTAGAAGATGCAGCACATGCGATGGGCAGCGCATACAAAGGTAAGCGCATAGGAAGCTTTGGGGATACCCAGGTCTTTAGCTTTCATCCAAACAAGAACATGACGACTGGTGAAGGTGGCTGCATTGTCACCCGCGATCAAGCACTAGCTAGCCACCTTGCAAAATTAAGCTTCCATGGCATGGACCGAACAGCCTGGAATCGCTTTAGCAAAACAGGCAACCAAGATTACGATATCGTGTTACCAGGTTACAAAGCTAACATGATGGATATACAAGCAGCACTAGGCATACACCAGCTTAAAGCTCTAGGTAGCTTTATTGCCCGCCGCAGTGAATTAGCAAACCGTTACCAGGAAGCATTATCAGATTGGGCGCAATGGATGCTGCCACAAATGCCAACTTATGATCATCAACACTCATGGCATCTTTATACCTTACTTATCAATGAGGAGGTTGCAGGCATGCATAGACATGAGTTTATGGAAGCAATGAAATCGCAAAACATTGGCACAGGATTGCATTATCGTGCTGTACATTTACACCCATATTACCGCCAAGTATTTGGCTTTAAATTAGGTGACTTCCCACAAGCAGAAGATGTTTCTGAACGCATTGTTAGCTTACCGCTATTCCCAGCAATGACCGATACAGAACACGATCGCGTATTGGACGTCATGTATCAAATTTTCAATTAAAGATTCAGGTGATTATTTATGAACGTTTTAATTTTAGGTGCAAATGGTTTTATTGGTTCCCACTTAAGTGAAACCATTCTAGCAAATAAAGATTGGCAAATTTACGCAATGGACTTAACAGAAGATAAGCTAGCTGATTGCTTATCTAATCCACGTTTTCATTTTACCAATGGTGATATCACTAAAAACAAAGAATGGATACGTGAACACATTCAAAAATGTGATGTCGTATTACCGTTAGTTGCCGTTGCAACACCAGCCACCTATGTTCAAGATCCACTACGCGTATTTGAATTAGATTTCGAAGCTAACTTAGAAATTATTAGACTATGTGCAGAATACAAAAAGCATGTTGTCTTCCCATCTACTTCTGAAGTTTACGGTATGTGTTCAGACAAAGCATTCGACGAAGAAAGCAGCAACTTAGTGACCGGCCCTATTAATAAAGAACGTTGGATTTACTCCACCTCTAAACAATTGTTAGATCGTGTTATTTATGCTTATGGTAAACACAAAGGTTTATCTTACTCACTATTCCGCCCATTCAACTGGTACGGCCCACGCTTAGATAATCCTTTCAATGCAAAGAAAGGTGGCTCACGTGTATTATCACAATTTATTGGCAACATTATTCGTGGCGAAGACATCAACTTAGTTGATGGTGGCGCACAACAACGTTGCATGACTTATATTGGTGATGGCATTGATGCCTTAGTACGCATTATTGAAAACAAAGACACCGCTGCACATAATGGTATCTTTAATGTAGGCAACCCACACGAAAACATTTCTGTTCGCCAATTAGCTGAAATGCTAAAAGAATACATCACGCGTGATTATCCCAAATATGCTGACAATGCAAAGAAAGCACAGCTAGTCGATATTGATGCTAAAACTTACTACGGCAGTGGCTATCAAGATGTTTCTTTACGTGTGCCTGCCATTCAGCAAGCAAAAGAGAAATTAGACTGGGAACCTAAAGTTGATTTTGCAACCGGCTTGAAAAAAACGTTGGATTTTTATTTAGCATAAGCAAAAACACCCATCATGCTAGCGCGCGCCGCTTCAAAGCTTCGCGCGCTATTTCTCACTTTCCAGTACAGCACCTCTGTTGCAAGCAATAAATATTGATTAGGCTTTCTTAGATAACATATCATGACAGCATCATGGACTAATACCCTAAAGTGAAAGGACAGAAAATGGCAGCCACTCGTCAGCAAGAAAATTATATAAAATGCATGAGACTTGTATCATTAGAACAGCCTGTGTCTCTTGGCGCCTTTACTAAGGGCCTTATTCCTGCTTACACATTGTATTATTTTCCTGAAAAAGAAATAGCTTTCCGCATTTACGAAAAAGGTAACATTAATATTCTTCATGATATAAAAGAGCTTCCCAGCGCAAGCAACCCACCAAAGATCGCTTACAAGAAAAAAATGGTGGATACCCCACCAGAAGAAGTGCTATTTCCTGAAACATCATTCAATGCCATCTTAGCTGAAGAAACCCACGCAAAAGAACGCTTGGCGCAGGCGCAACCCAAACTCCACTCAATTGATCATGAAATTCATCAACTCAAACAACAGCTCGCACAATTAACATCGCAAAAACTAGGCATTGAAAGCAACGCAGCCAGCTCAATACTCAACATTCCTGGATTCAATATAGCAGAGATCAAACCAATAACACCGACAACAGAAAAAAGCAGCAAATTAGGAAAAAAATCCAGGAAATAAGATCAGCTTATACCCCATCATAGCAATCATAAATGACTGATGGGGTTACTTGCATTAAAATAACAACTCAAGCTCGTGACAATGCTAATCCATCCCACTTATTAACCATATAACAAAACAATTCTGCCGTACGTTCAGTATCATAAATTGCGGAATGCGCCTGATTGATATCAAATGAAATACGCGCACGGCGCGCAGCTCTTGCTAATACCGTCTCACCTAAGGTCAAGGCTGCAAGTGCTGCGGTATCAAATGTGGTAAACGTGTGAAAGGGATGATACTTAATATGAGATCGCTCAGCTGCGGCCAACATAAAGCTTAAATCAAACCACGCATTATGCCCCACTAACACCGCTCTGTAGCACCCTGTTTTAGCCAGCTGCTCTCTGACCGCATCAAAAATTCTATGCAATGCTTGTTTTTCAGGGATGGCATAGCGCAAAGGCTGAGTAGGATCAATGCCTGTGATTTCCAACGCATCCGCAGCGATACGAGCCCCATGAAAAGGCTCCACATGATAGGCTATTGTTTGATCACGGCAAAGCTTACCCTGACTATCTGTCGTCAATGTAACAGCCGCAATCTCTAGTAATGCATCAGTCGCAGGATGCAAACCTGAGGTTTCCACATCAATTACCACCGGCATCAATCCACGAAATCGTTTTGCTAAAACAACCACTTACACCTCATATTTTTCTAAATTTTTCTCTACAACAGGGATAAATATTACCCACTTCACACAGATAATACCCTTGCCACCCCATACCCCAGCACCTAAACTGAATACGCTGCAGCATACTAGCACAAAATCCTCATGAAATAATCAATGGCTCTTCAATACTAAAACAATGTGATAATAGATTTATGCAGTTCAAGGAAAGCAATACATCTATCTCTTTTACAAAAGATGTTTTCGTAAGGGGTTGCAATAATTGCAAGACTCAAGCAAATTTTGCATGCATAGTTTATCGATACGAAGAAAATGCCGACTTAGTCGGAGCGATCAATATACTAAGGGCGGGGAGGATATCAATTTCTAGATATACTTTCCAACATGCAGCCTGGCATATAATCCTCAAGACTGTCTAAATAATCTCTTACAAATAACTCTCGCCATTTTAGAACATTTAGTGGTCCATTTTTTATAATATAAGCAAGTGTTTTTTCTCTATCTATTTGATTAGGATTGTTAGAGATAGACTTAAGCGGCATATCTGAATTTATCTTCACCCAATCTATTCTAGGTTTTCTAAATAACTCATAATGCTCAAGAGTAGACTGGATGTTCTTTGTTTTTTTCAAAAAGACTGCCAACGTAATAGCATCTTCTAGTGCTGAAGATGCCCCCTGCTGTAACATAGGAGAGCAAGCATGTGAAGCATCGCCAACAAGCAAAACATTTTTTACACTAGTAACTGGGGTTTCTACCGAAAGCAATTTTCCCCAAACGATATTGTCTTTATTAGCTTCTATTAAACTTTTCACCGTGCCTTTATAATTACTAAAATGGTTTTTAACTGCATTTAGTAAATTGCTTTGGCCGATAGCAGTGTGCGGCATGTGTCCATAGCAATATACTTCATGATCATTTACTGGGTAAATCATAAAGGCACTTTGTTCATCAAAATAATAAACAGGGTCATCTTGTGTATGAGTTGCTAAAAAGCGGAAGGTTGTTAATCCTAAATCTTCTATAGAAGTACTGGGTGATATTAGTTTTCTAGTGTATGAATATATGCCATCTGCTCCCACAATTAAATCATACAATTCGTCATGTCCACTATTAAATTTAACTATAGCTGTGTTGTTAGCCGAATAATTAATTGCAGAAATTGTTTTATTAAACTGAATAGTTGATTGTACCTTTTGCCTCATTAGCTCAATTAAGAGTTTTCTTTTGACTCCAATAAATGGATGTATATCTGAAAAATAAGATGAAAGCAGCGATTTGCTTAAAATATCACCACTTGATAAGGCATAAGTAATGCTGTTTACTATCTTGCCAGCTGCGAGCAAAGAATCTTTCAAACCCAAAAAAGCAAGCAGTTCCATGGCATTTCTAGGTAGCGCAATTCCAGCGCCGTCTAATCTAGGGAAAGAAGACTTTTCTATTATGGTTGGACTTATCCCAATTTTTTCAAGGGCTAATGCAGTAGAAAGGCCGCCAATGCCTGCGCCTACAATTAGGATTTTCATTTTTGCTTATCCTGTCGTGCTATTTATGCTATAGTTGGCGATTATATACTACGTAGATGTTTTTTGTACTAAATTTAATCGGTGTTTTATGTTTAATTCAATTGGTGAGAGGATAACCTATTGTCGCGGCCTCCTAGGTATATCTCGAGTTGAGATGGCTCACAAGATCGGCAATTTAATCTCATTGCCTACGCTGGCAAGATGGGAATCTAATGTGGTAGATCCTTCCGCCAAAAAAGTAGACATCCTAACCGCTTTTTTTGTCCTCAATGGAATATCTGTTGACTCAGAGTGGATAAAATCTGGATGTGGCCAGCATCAATTTAAGCAAGTTTGATAACTCTCAATTTGATGAAGTCGCGTATTTCGCATTGGCAGGAATTAAGAGCAAAGTAAAAGACTTTTTCTTTCAGCAAGTTAATAGTAACTTTTTTAAACCCATGATTACTTATGGTGATTATATTGGTGGAGTTATAGAGCAGGATAAAAAGCTAGTAGATAAAAAATTATGCTTCATTCACTTTGATAGCGTGGTAACTGCTGGGTTCTATCAGAACAAAACTGATTCAATCATAAATGCAAGCGGTGAAGTTCAACAGCTAAATAATGCAATATTGGGGGAAATCCGGTGGATAGCAAGAAGGCCCTAGAAAACCTGGGCTTTAGCCTTTCATCATCTTCTGCTAGTCTTTGCGTTAGAGGAGCTAGCCTTATTTCTTGACCTTTCCTTTTCTTGTGCTGGCTTAAATATAGAAGCGTCAATCATTTTTACTTTTACGGCATTGCATTGGTTAAACAAAGCAGAGAGTTTGGCATGTTTTGCTATGTCAGGATGATTTGCCATTTTAGAAAATGCCTCATGGCTATCTGATTTTAAGATAAGCAAAGAACCCTTAACTGCTTCTACTAACTCAGAGGATATCTCGCCATTAAAAAGTGATAACAATACAGGCAAATTAATATTTTTATTCTTTAAAATCGTAGTGAGTGCATCGGTAGAGGGGCGTGATTCACTAAGCTCCTTGCTAATGCAAGGAATCAAAGTCTCCCAAAAATTAACATCAGTTTGTATAGTGGAAATTAAGCTTAAACGAGTTAGCCCTTCTTTACCTTCTAATAATAACGGTATTAAAAGCTTTGCAGCAGAAATAGCTGCAACGAAAGCCCGGTTGCTAGACTCGTATGATACACTGAAAAATAAAAAACTGATCAATTGCTTTGCATATTCAGGGTTATTTTTTAAGATGAAGTGATTGATGCCAGTTAATGCTATTAACATGGACTCATATTCAGCTGGTCTCAGCGCTGCTTTATGTTTTAATAATTGCCTATAAAATCTTTCAATTTGCATTGGGCTTAATGATAGCGTAATAGATAGTAAAGATTGTTTAGACTCTATGCCCGTGGTCGTTATTTGTGAGATAAAAGTTGGAATATCTATTCCCTGATTGCTAAAACACATTAGTAAGCATTCCTTCAAATGCTGAGATTTATTTACAATCAGATAATCAATAACAGATAAATCTTTTTCGCCGGATACCTTCTTTTTTAAGATATGTTCTGTTTGTTTCCAGCCAAGAAGGTTATCTACTAAAGAGAATTCATGCATGTCAAAAAAACTGGCCGGGATAGGATCATTTGAAGAGGGATCCAGTACATTACTTATAGCAGATAATAAAGGGAATTTGGGCAAGTAAGATCTCAACTCCTCACTAAATAAAGCAGCTTCCATGAAAGCAGCACACTCAAATATTTCAGGGACCTGTTGTATTAAATCGATGATGAAACCTTGTCCATAATAGGCCATGATTTCAACCAAAGGAATTTTTCCGGATGTTGAGAGTAATTTTTTAAAAATTGAACTACCAACTAATATTTTTTTATTGCGTAACATTAATTCCAGTATAAATTGATGATAAAAATGTGAAGTCACTATTTTGAATTCATTATTTCTATTTTTAACACCAATATTATGTGCACTAGAAAAAAACATCATGTCAGCTGATATGGATGGGTAGTGATCTAGGATAACGCTCCATTTGGCTAATTTCGATTTGGTTGCTTCCATAGCCGCGCCTTGACCATATTCCTGGACGTTATAAACAGGGTCTGTAAACTCACCGGCCAGAATATGAGAGAGACGCCCTAAAAGGCTCTGTTTTTCTTCCATATTTAGTAACGAGAGTAGCTCTTTTAATTTCCCTGCAGGCAAGCAAGGAGCAAAGAAGATTTCAAATTGCTCCCGACCAGGTATAGGTGTAGTCAATTTTTCTAGTACTTTTTCTCTATAAGGACTTTTTAAGTAATTGATAATGTCATCAGCATGGGCTTTCAGCTCTTCATTACTTTTATAATCTCTTATTGCAAACTTTCTATCAAATTTTACCTCATAAAATATAGATGAAAGCGTTGGAATTTTTACTATCTCATGATGATTTTCTAATAATACAAAATTAGCTTGGCTGTTAGCGTACAGCTCACCCAGCGCTTCTTTCATTTGATATCTTTCAGTTTCATCCAGATTTGAAGATAGCCCAAGTAACAAAGGCATATTAATAGCCGGTATTGTTAGTAGTGATCGTAATGCAAGCCGACCCACTGCTGGTATCCGGGAAGTTTTTGATATTAATTTTCTAATTTCATTAGCCACTAATTTGATTAATGCCTCAATAAAATCTGACGCTGATTGAGTAGATAATATTTGCTTTAAGCATGCCAAACCAACCCCACTCGTGAGTAAATCCGGTGTAGATTTGAGTGCAAGTTCTTTTGCTATCTGGTAATAAGGGCTGTCTTCTTGATAAATGCATTGGATATATAACATAGACATCAATACTGCACTATCCTTGTGGCGGCATACCTGCTCTACCCATATAGGGTTTGATGAAATATCTTTCAAGACCAACCCCCAGCTATCTGGTGTCATGCATCTTCTTTGGGCGTATAAAAATAGATAGACTGATTTAGATCCGTCCTTTGTGTGGAGGATGGCGGATAAGACAGATTGTTGGGATGCCGGACCTTGTTCCGTTAAGCGCTCAATTATTGGGATGAGTTGCTCTGGTGAGAATTCACATTGAGGAAATGCTAATAACTTCAAATCATTTAATCTATGAAAAATAAGGTAGTCTATCATTGACATCTTAGTGTTACGATACAAAATGGTTTTTTTATGGAATTCAATTTCTGCATCAAAAAACCATGACATTAATGATGAACATGTTAAATTATTAACCGCCTCAATAGGGATGGACCTCGATGTTTCTTTGGTGGTTAATTGTCTGAAATTCTCCCAGCTCTTATGTGCTGGCAGTGTGTCGATAATATTACTTGAGAGGCTACATATAAACTCCCCAAACACTGGAGAGGCGATTGTCTCTGCAGCATGTTCACACAAATAGAGGAACAACTCCGCACTATGCTCCTGTAAAATAACCATGAAAGCTGAATGTCTCGCTTGATCTGCATCAAATAACAGAGCATTAAATATTTCTGTATTTAGCAAAATATTATTATTACGGCTCACCATCAATATTAAAAAATGCGTGAAAAAGTAAGAAGACATATTTTGCACTTTATTATCATATGTCGTAATGCTTTTATCATAAATATGATCAACCCAATGGCTGTCACGCGTTAATTCTGGGTAGTGATTAAAAATAACACGCCAAGATTGAAGTATTGATTGCGCATATTCATTTGGCGCCTCATCTTCACCAAATACTTGAATGTGGTTTTCCAGGATCAATTCTAGATGAGACAGTAATTTTGCTTTCTCACTAACTGTTAATATGCTCAGTAATTCATTAAGTAATTCGGTATAATCAAATGAGGCATATAGCAGGGATGGCTCATGAGGGGTTTCAGATGTTAGGCTGTTGATAGTGCTTTTTCTTTTTGCCGGTGTTAGGCTTTTAATTTTCAGGATAATATCTTTTATCTTTTTTTCTTCTGCTGATTCTGTGGTTGTATTAACTTGCGTTTCTTCTTTTTTGATAAATCTGCTTTCTAGATTAAGCTCTTCAATAATCTCGCTAGCAAGTGTTGGCGATGTTTCTAGTAGCCGCTCAATGGCTTTGATCGCTCGATTTTTATTCTTGTTTAATCCTGTTCTATATAAGCTGGTAATCATTGTTTTTGTTTCAGATTGCTGGTCTGTAATACTTTGCTCGGCAGAAACGATGATGGTATCAGTGCGTGCAGAGATTGCTTCAGATGTAGTGCGTGGCGTATTAATTCTAATAACGGCATCTTCAGTAAATTCTTCTAACCGTCTTGTTTTTGAGTTGCTTGGCTGAAAAAATACAAGTTTTTCTTTTGCTCTAGATGCCCCGACAAATAATCCATTAAGAATAGTATTATATTCCATATCGATGGCCGCTTGTTTGTTGGGTCTAGAAACGTGATCAAGGTTTTCTTGGTAATGAAAGACTTTAATATCCGGTAATGAACGGCTCAATTTTTCAAAATCATCTTGCTTACTGCCTGTAAATGGTTTGTAAATGACGACACTGCGGAATTCCAATCCCTTGCATTCTTTTACTGTATAAGCACAATCTGGCAGTTCTTTTTCACCAGTTTCTTCATTTATCTGACCAAAATTGTCAATTATTTCTTGCTTATGTTTTGGGTCAAAAATAATCGCAAAATGTATATCATCCAATGGTAATGTGCCCAAATTTTCTATTGTTTTGACATAATTTAGCAAGCCTTTTCTTCCATTGAGAGGAGGGTTAATGAAAGGCATTTCTCGCTTAAATGCAATACCACCAGAAAAATAATACTTAAGCTGTAGTATGACATTTGAAAAATAAATATTTTCAGCAAATGATCGATAGGATGTTCTTAACACAGTATGTGTTGCTACTTTTTTGAATTGATAAAAAAGTTCTTGCTCAATAAAATGGCAAGAGTTTGTATTGTCTGATAACCCTTGGTGGTGCCCTGCAAGAATAGCAATATTTCCATTTTCAGCTAGTGAAATAATGGAAGATTGATGTATTCTGGAGCCATCTAATGCTTCATCATATACGATTGCTTGAAAGGTATGAGCTGATTCAATCGCTGTGAATTGTAGATTGATTCTTGCGCCTAATGATTGTTTGTATCGCTTCAGAGCAGCGAATAGCCATTTTCTTTTTTCGATATCTTTTTCTTCTGGGTAACCTGTGTCTTGCGAGCCTTTATTATTAAGATACTCTTCTTTTGTTTTGTATTTGGATATAATTCGGAATTCTTGATAAGCTTTTTCTAGTTCGCTCTTTGAAAGCAAGTTTGCTTTCTTAATTTCTGTTTTTAGCCATTCTAAGCAATGTTCTGTTTCATCTACACCGTTTTCACATAAGAGTTGAGCTTCTGGGTATTTTTCTCTGTATAACTGTGCAGGTGTTCTAAATAATACGCTCACATGCTTTGGTAGTTTGGTATCTGTTTCTAAAAACATCCGCTCGACTGATTTTGCCAAATTTGGATTTTCTGTGACAAATAGTATGCGAGTAGGTTCGGTTGTGTTTTTTTCACTTTCAGTGACGGCAATGTTGATAAGAATTTCTAATGCTGCGCAGGTTTTTCCTGATCCAGGGGCGCCACTTAAAATAAAGGGCATTTTTAGCTTGGATGCTTCTACTTGGCTATCATCAAGAGGAAGGTAGGTATTATTGTAATAGGAAAAACTACCAGGATATTCTGACAATTCAACGGTGTCTGGGTGACTGCTTGTGGCTGAAGATGAGGCTTCGCAAGGAATGCTTGCCGCTGATATGTAGCTTTGTGACAATGGTGTAATGTCTTCGTGGTTGGGTCTAGCTTGAACCGCGATATAATAGCTATTTTTACCCTCATGATGCTTAATTAAATCTAAGCGTGATTCTCTATTAATTCTTAATTGATAATGATTTTCCGATATTTTCTTTAAGTCTGCCCCATTGGTTAGGCCATGTGTTTGATATTCAAGTAACTTTTCCCTAATTCTATTTTCTTCTAGTGTAGTGCAATTTTTGAATAAATTAGCTGCTAATTTAATTTGAATAATCATGAGGGCATGTACCTGCTATAGTTTAGCCCGTATTGTAATCTAACCATCTTAAGATTAGATTAAATTTTGACTGTCCAGTGACGATAAGGTAAATATCAAATATTTTTCTACTCAACCCATTGGTTTTTATCAAAATAGGCGATAGATTAGCTATTTAAGTCGCGGAGAAAAACATGCTAACTCAAG
>CAYZRM010000047.1:0-14067 GCA_964480845.1 uncultured Coxiellaceae bacterium
CATCCACATCGTGAAATCATTCTGCGTAATCACTCAGATGTGGCAGAATCAAAAATTGTGTTAGAAGAAAAGTAATAGCTTAGTTCTTATGGACGGCAAAATGGTTGCCGTCCACGCATAGGCGATGATTAAATAAGGATTTTCTGAAATTGTATTACATTTGCCTGCCATTCGCCTTTTTCTGTTGGCTTTAAATTCATCAATCCATCACCTCCAATAGAGGCTGCAAGGCTTTTCATCATTGTATGCATGGTTTCTTCGGGTCGTTGCATGCCAAAATGATTACGTGTTGATACTTTTGCCACTCCTATTACCTTGTAAGCACTTTGCGGGCTTTGATTTGATTGGAAGAGTGCAATCTGTTTGGCATTCTTTGCTGGATAATGACCGCTGGTAGTGACGCTTTGTTTGTGTAGGTAGTTATTGGCTGTTCTGACAGCAGGTGTGGTGCAGCCCGTTAGTGCAAAGCAAAGAGCAAGAGTCCAGTATAATGCTTTCATTTCCGTATCCTTTCTATCTATTCATTCCTTTTCCCTCATCCTAGTAGATTATGGTCATGAAGACAATGAGTGTTTTGTTGATTTGAATACGGCATAATGTCTGAAAGTCCCTTTAATGGATAGGTTGTTTATGACTGATATTTTAGACATCGTTCGCCATGATTTATTAGAGCCAGCAGGATTAACAGATCAGCAATTGCACAATGTGATTTATCATTTGGCTGGCCGCCAAATTGATTACGCTGACTTGTATTTTCAATCTACATATTCAGAATCCTGGGTATTAGAAGATAGTATTATTAAAGGCGGTAGCTTTGATATTGATCGTGGTGTCGGTGTGCGTGCCATGAGTGGTGAAAAGACGGGCTTTGCCTACGCTGATGATATTATGATGCCAGCACTGGAGCAGGCAGCGCAGGCTGCGCGCAGCATTGCTAAACAAGGTGGGGAGCATGTCGTCAAAGCGTGGCAGAAATTGCCAGGCCATCAATTATATACTCCCACTAACCCACTACAGTCACTGACAGAGAAAGAAAAGGTGGGTATGTTGCAGCGAGTGGATAGCTATATTCGCCAAAAAGACAGCCGTGTCCAACAAGTCAATGTTAGTTTGTCTGGGGAATATGAAACTATACTGGTTATGGCCAGCGATGGTCATATGGGTGCTGATGTTCGTCCTTTGGTACGCTTTAACGTGAGTGTGATTGTCGAGCATAAAGGCCGTCGTGAGTCAGGCTCAGCTGGTGGTGGTGGACGCTATGATTATCACCATTTCCAAACAAGTGATATTTTATTTGAGTATGCAGATGAGGCATTGCGTCAAGCCTTAGTTAATTTGGAGGCGGTTGATGCGCCAGCAGGACCGATGACAGTCGTGTTAGGCCCTGGTTGGCCAGGTGTTTTACTGCATGAAGCCGTTGGCCATGGTTTAGAGGGTGATTTTAATCGCAAAGGTATTTCGACTTATAGTGGTCGCATGGGTGAGCAGGTTGCCAGCAAGCTTTGCACGATTGTCGATAATGGTACTTTGCCCAATCGTCGCGGTTCTCTCAATATTGATGATGAAGGTATTCCGACACAAAATAATGTGTTAATTGAAAATGGTATTTTAAAAAATTACATGATGGATAAGCGTAATGCGCGCTTAATGAATACGGCTTCAACCGGCAATGGTCGCCGAGAATCTTATGCACACTTGCCTATGCCACGCATGACTAATACTTACATGTTACCAGGTAAATCGCATCCTGATGAGATTATTGCTTCTGTTAAAAAAGGATTATACGCCGTTAATTTTGGTGGTGGTCAGGTGGATATTACATCAGGCAAATTTGTTTTCTCTGCCAATGAGGCGTATTTGATTGAAAATGGTCGCATAGGTGCGCCGGTCAAAGGAGCTACTTTAATTGGCAATGGGCCGGATGTATTAACTAAAATTTCCATGGTTGGTAATGATTTGAAATTGGATACCGGTGTTGGTGTGTGCGGCAAAGATGGACAAAGTGTGCCTGTAGGTGTTGGTCAACCAACATTGAAAGTCGATAAGTTGACGGTTGGTGGAACGAGGGTGGAAGAATGAGAGCAGTGGACAAGGCATTGTTTGATGTGAATTTTTTGCAGTCTATCTCGCAAGATATTTTAAGCCAGGCTAAACAACAAGGTGCGGATCAGGCAGAAGTAGGCGTGACAGTCAATAAAGGTTTTTCTGTTGCTGCGCATGGCGGGGATGTAGAGACAGTTGAATATAATCAAGATAAATCGATTGATGTTACGGTTTATTTTGGTAAGCGTACAGGGTCGGCAAGTTTATCTGATGTGAGACCAGAAGCGATTAAAGCAGCAGTTGAAGCAGCTTGTCATATTGCAAAGTTTACGGATGAAGATCCTGCTGCTGGTCTAGTAGAAAAAGATAAGCTCGCTTTTGATTATCCCCAATTAGATTTGTCACATCCTTGGAATATTAGTGTAGAAGAAGCAATACAGCTCGCTATTCAATGTGAGAAAGAAGCAGTTGCATTTGATAAACGTATTGTTAGTGCAGAAGAATCAACTGTTTCTACAATAGAAGCATTAGATTTGTATGCTAATAGCCATGGTTTTATTGGCTACTACCCATATACGCGGCATGATATCAGTTGTGTTTTAGTAGCAAAACAAGGCAGGGATATGCAGCGTGATTATAGCTACAGTCTTTCTTCTAATCCGACAAAATTAAAAAGTGTGACTGATATTGCCCAAGATGCAGCCTCACGAACAGTGAAGCGTTTGGGGGCTAGAAATCTAAAGACAACAAAAGCACCAGTTATTTTTATTGCAGAAGAAGCGCGCGGGTTGTTGGGGTATTTTGCTGCGGCTATTTCAGGTAGTCGATTATACCGTAAAGCCTCTTTTTTATTAGATAAATTAGATACGCGTATTTTTCCTGAATTTGTTCATTTGGCTGAGCAGCCTCATTTGTTAGGTGCATTAGGCAGCTCACCATTTGATGATGATGGAGTGGCAACCCGTGCAAATGTGTTTGTTGAAAATGGTATATTGCGGCAATACGCGTTGGGTGCATATTCTGCACGTAAGATGGGTATGAAAACGACAGGTAATGCAGGTGGTATGCATAATTTGACGATCAAGCCGGGTAATAAGGATCTGCCAGCACTGTTAAAAACGATGGGTAAGGGTCTGCTTATTACTGAGATGATGGGTAATGGTGTTAATTTGCTAACAGGTGATTATTCTCGTGGTGTAGGGGGGTATTGGGTGGAGAATGGAGAGATTCAATATCCTGTGCATGAAGTGACGGTGGCGGGCACCTTGCAGGATATGTATGCCCGTATGCGAGAGGTGGGTAATGATATTGATGTAAGAGGGAATGTACGTACGGGGTCTATTCTGCTTGAAGAGATGATGATTGCAGGCGGATAGTAGATAAGATTTATTTATTAATTTAATAAAATAAATATATTATATTTATCATAAATAATTTGTCATTATGCCCTCGTATTATCATAAAGACGAGGGTTCATCATGTTATCCATACGCCAACAACAAAGTGATTTATCAAAGCAAATTATCGCTGACGGCAATGCCTTGGCATTTGCCTTGCGCACGACCGATTACCCATGGAATAAGTTTATTCCGCAATTGCAGGATCCAAGGCATCAGCGGCCTAATAGACCCATCCCTGATCATACAGATAGAAGTGTACGTTATCATCCACGTAAAGGAGTGTGGGAAAAAAGAGCTATCACGCATGATAGGGGCGAGCCACAGATAACGATGTTTACCAAGAAAATCTGTACGACTTTACTGCCAACAGATGGTCAAACAAAGTTATTTAGTCCAGAGAATGCGCCTATGGTGGGATTGTTATTTAATGCCAGTTTGTGCGATTTAAAAGATGAGCGGTATATCTTTTCAGAAAATGCTTATACCAATCAAAAGTGGTGGTTGAGAAATACAAAAATAGATATCGATAAGCAGCGTACATATAAAGGAATGTCTTTTTCCGATTTACAGAAACATTTAGTGGATCAGCGAAGTAAGGGTATTGTGCCTAATCATAATGAAGTGCTAGCGGGGGTATCACAGGATGCGTTAATTGGCGTATTTGCAACATCCGATGATGCTAAAACACGCTTAATAGCATTGTCTAAGCGCGATAGGCTGGAAAAAGAATTAGGTATTCATTTACCTATATTTGTTATCACAACGCATCAACCTGTGCGTGAATATACTAAAGAAGAACAAAAATTAGATTTAATGTCTGTTTCAAATAAATTGTATGATGCCGATAGCTTAATGGATACAACAGTAACTATTGGTTATGATTATAATAGTCATACAGAAAGGCTGCCCAGTTACGTTGATGGTATACGTGTAGCATATCAAGAAGAAGGGGTCTATCATTCTTCTGAGGAGCATTCTTATACACGGCAGTCAAAGCGTATTGATTACAATATTACTATCCCTAATATGGGCGCAAGACTTTTTGATGCAGATGATGCAGATCTTGCAGATTTTTTTCGTATGGGTGTTATGAAAGATATATCTATTTTAGCTGCCCTAAAAAAAACATTAGAGACATTTAATAAAATTCTTGCTGATTGGCCTTGTATCACTATAGACGATTATAATCGGGAAAATATCGATCGCTTATTTTATCGCATTACTAAAGTAGCATCTGATATAGGCGAAGAACCGCTTCACGTGCTATTAATAAACTGTCCTTTTTTGAAGAAGAAAGCATTTAATATTAGGCAGGATAGCTGTATTGATATACGACTAAATACGCTTAAACTGGCCATTGAAAGTCGTTATGCTAATCATCAATCATTCCAGATAATGTCTAGGTGGGGAGGAAAGTCTTCTGAATATGGCGTGATGCCACATGGTATTGCCAAGATATGGTCTATTTTAAAGGGAGATAGTAGTAATCTATCTAAATTTAAGAAAATTGATGATATTTTATGGGAAAAGAAGAAGAGTAGTGAATATCAAGGAATATTTAAGAAGGCGAGAGATCCTCAGTTAGAACACTTCTACGCAGAGCATGCAGAATTGTTTCGTCAACCATTTAGGCTTGGTGTCATTAATGGTTCCACCTGACTTTGTAACTTTTGTTGATAGCGCTTAATCTGCGTCGTTGCAAAAAATGCATTAGGCGAAAGTAGTGCATATTGAACGCTAGCATTTTTGAATAAATCTGTTTTATGCGCATCTAGGCGATGAGTAAATAAGGTGAATTTTATTTGTTTCCTAGATCCGCTTAGTGCTGCGTAATGTCTTGCATCTGCGCCATAT
Source organism: uncultured Coxiellaceae bacterium (assembly GCA_964480845.1). Classification (GTDB taxonomy): domain Bacteria; phylum Pseudomonadota; class Gammaproteobacteria; order DSM-16500; family DSM-16500; genus Aquicella. The sequence goes on from CAYZRM010000047.1 coordinate 5,298, forward strand.
TTATCTGTTTCTTCTAAGTTGAAATGTAATAAAATGGCGTAAGATAATGTTTCTGGATTGCCACTTAAAGCACAGTAGTGCATCATGTTTCTTTCTTTATCATCCATTTTTTTCAAATGACGAGGTTGGATATTTAGTAATTGCATACCATTAATTAGCTTTTGTGTTGTCGGCGTTAAACATAAGAAATGTAGTGGCGTTCTAAGGTTGTTGTCTTGTCTGTCGGAGTGTAAATGAAGGTGTTCTTTTGCATATCTTATTGCATGTTCTTCCCCACTTAAGCAACTGAGTGCCCAAGCTGTTAAATCCGATCGTTCTTTACGAGGGATTAATTCTATAGTGTGATATAGTGACCTCATATCTTCAATGTGAGGGGATATGCTAGAAAGATATTTTTTCTTTACGCCTAGTTTTATTATTTTTTTATAATATAAGTAACTACATTTGCTATAGGCAAAATGTTTTTTATTTGTTTTGGCGAGCTGGCTGATAGTTTGTTCATTTAAATAAGAAAAAATCTTTAAAGTAATTTCTGTTGGCAAAGAAGAAAATGTGCTGTTATTAATATTGGCTCCTGATTGCATATTATTATCCTTATCTTAGGTGCACGCTTCATTGTCAGTGATTATCCGTTTGTCCTCAATTGGGGCGAATACCTATTCTTGGGTAAGGGTGATATAATAATAAAAAAAGCAAAAGGACGATGATATGGATCCTCGTTATCGCTCATCCGTCGATCAAGCAATTGGTCGTTACGTTAAGTTGTTGAATTTAAAATCAAACAAATCTATCCGCTCTCAGTCTGCAAAGCACCTTGTGTGTGAGTTGCGTCAGCTATTATATGCTTATTTGGGTGTCATACTTCCTGAAAGTTTAGATGAAGTAGTGCCCATGATGAGTTTGTCTGAGTTGGCAGCAAATAAAACACATGAGAGGGAGGGGGTGGATCTTCTCTTGAGCAAGGCTAAAGTATTGATGGAATCTGTTTCAGCAGATGATGAAGATCAGCAACTAGATAAAGTGAAATCACGTGTTGCAAAAATGCTTCGTATTTATCATCGACAGCAAGCGGCGCATGATAAGTCACAGGTAATGGATAATATTACCAATATTGATTGAAAAGAGAATCTATATACCACCTGGCTGTGATATGCCTCACAGCCAGGTGGTGGTTTGATGAGATCAAATTAAAGCTCGCTTAACTGTTTCAACTGGATTTGTAGTTTCCCTTTTGTTTCTGTTAGTTCAGTATGACGAGCCTTTTCTTTAGCAACAACATCAGCCGGTGCTTTGTCAGTAAAGCCAGGGTTTTGTAGCTTGTTTGTCATCACGATTAAATCTTTATCGATTTTAGCGATCTCTCTATTCAAGCGCGCAGCTTCTTCCTCTTTGTTGATGAATCCCGCCATAGGAATGAATATTTCGAGTTCACCAACAAAAGCAGTTGCAGAAGGTGGTGGGGTATCATTCATGCCTATCCAAGTTACATCAGCTAATTTGGCTAGTGTCTTTAATAGATGTTGCTGGTTGTGATAGTTTTGTTGATCGTGAGCATCGCCTTTACGCAAGATCACAGATAACAATTTGCCAGGAGAAATATTCATTTCACTGCGTATGTTGCGAATAGCCGTAATGATGCTTTTTAACCACTCTAGCTCTTTTACCGCATCAGTATCTATTAGGCTATCTTGTGCAACTGGGTAACTCGCTAGCATGATACTTTTACCTTGTATGCCAGCAAGTGGTGCTAAACGCAGCCAAATTTCTTCTGTGATAAAAGGCATGATGGGGTGTAGTAAGCGGAGTAAATTTTCTAATACGTTTACTAGGGTATGGCGAGTACCTCTTAGCATGGCTTCTGTGCTATCAGCAGAGGTTAGTATAGGCTTAGATAATTCTAAGTACCAGTCACAGAATTCATTCCACGTGAAGTCATAAAGTAACTGTGCAAATAAGTCAAAGCGATATTGCTTTAGTGCAGTATGTGCCTCTTTGATGGTTGTTTGTAGTTTAGCTAAAATCCAGCGGTCAGGTAAGGAAAGAACCATGTCTTTATTGCTAATGCCAGTATCATGTCCTTCGGTGTTCATCATGACGTAACGTGAAGCATTCCAGATTTTATTGCAGAAATTACGATAGCCACCTAAGCGATTAGTATCAAATCGGATATCTCTGGTATAGGTAGCAATTGAGCAGAAGGTAAAACGTAGCGCATCGGTACCATAAGCGCTAATGCCCTCAGGAAATTCTTTGCGTGTATTCTTTTCAATTTTTTTAGCCATGGCTGGTTGCATTAGGCCATAGGTGCGTTTGTTAACTAAGTCATCAGCGCTAATGCCGTCAATTAAATCAATAGGGTCTAATACATTGCCTTTTGATTTAGACATCTTATGGCCTTCAGCATCACGAATTAAACCGGTGATATAGACTTCTTTAAACGGTGCTTTACCCGTAAACTTCAAGCTCATCATGATCATGCGGGCAACCCAGAAGAAAATAATATCAAAGCCCGTTAGTAGAGAGGCTGTTGGGAAGAAGGTGTTGAAATCATCTGTATTTTTAGGCCAGCCTAAAGAAGAGAAAGGCCATAAAGCAGAAGAGAACCACGTATCTAGTACATCTTCATCTTGTTTTAGTGCAACATCCGTGGGTAGATGATGTTTGCTGCGTACCTCTTCTTCGGATTGTCCTGCGTAAGCTTTACCGGCATTGTCATACCAGACAGGAATGCGATGCCCCCACCATAGTTGTCGGCTGATACACCAGTCTTCAATATTATGCATCCATTGAAAGTAGGTCTTGCTCCAATTTTCAGGAATGAATTTGATATCGCCATCTTCCACTGCTTTGATAGCAGGTTCTGCTAATACTTTCGATTTTACATACCATTGATAGGTGAGATAAGGTTCTATCACTGTGCCAGTTCGATCACCACGTGGTACTTTTAGTTTATGTGCATCTACTTTTTCAAGTAGGTTTTGTGTTTCAAGGTCAGCTACTATTTTTTCGCGAGCTTTGAAGCGATCTAAACCTTGGTACTCAATTGGTGCATTTTCATTTAAGTGTGCTGTTGGGGTGAAAATGTTGATAGGTTCTAGCTGATGGCGTGTACCAACGGCATAGTCATTGAAGTCGTGTGCTGGTGTGATTTTGACGCAACCTGTGCCAAATGCAGGATCAACATAGGTATCAGCAATAATAGGAATGGTGCGCTCAGTCAGTGGGAGTTTAACTGTTTGCCCAATTAAATGTTGATAACGCTCATCGTCAGGGTGTACAGCAACTGCTACGTCGCCTAGTAAGGTTTCAGGGCGAGTAGTTGCAACAATAAGCTGTCCTTGGCCATTAGCTAATGGATAGCGAATATGCCACATGTTGCCATCTTCTTCCTCATTTAAGACTTCTAAATCAGAGATAGCGGTAAGCAGTACAGGGTCCCAGTTAACCAGGCGTTTGCCACGATAAATAAGGCCTTCTTCAAATAGGCGAATAAACACTTCTCTAACTGCTTCAGAAAGAGCAGGGTCCATGGTGAAGCGTTCACGCTCCCAGTCCATGGATGCGCCTAAGCGACGTAACTGACGAGTGATGTTGCCGCCAGATTCTTCTTTCCACTCCCAGATTTTTTCTACAAAGGCTTCGCGACCGATGTCATGGCGTGTTTGGCCATTGGCATTGAGTTTACGCTCAACGACCATTTGAGTTGCAATGCCTGCGTGATCAGTTCCTGTTTGCCATAAGGTGTTTTTTCCACACATACGATGATAGCGAATTAAAATATCATTCAAGGTGAAGCCAAAACCATGGCCCATGTGCAAGCTACCCGTCACATTCGGTGGGGGTAGCATAATGCAATAAGGGTCACCTTGGCCTGAAGGAGCAAAATAGCCACTGTTTTCCCAGTGCTTGTATAAACGTTTTTCCATGTCTTGCGGTTGATATGTTTTATCTATTTCAGTCATAGTTCATTAGCTTTTATTTTGTAAGTATTTATTTGACAACCTTGATCACGATATTGTTTGAATCGTTCACGGCCTAGCTGTTGTATATTTGCATCAGCATAAATAACTTCGATGACGCGTTTGAATTGCGTGTAGAAACTCGGTATTTGTTCATCTAGGTTGATCAATAAATCTTGTTGGTCTGACGGAGGATTGCCCACCCCAATTTGTATGGGAGGTGGGTAATCTGTTTCTTGATAGATTTGATGGGGTAGAAAACTATCGTCTTTATATGTCCACAGCATGGTGTCTAAGCGCTCTGCATCAGCGAGTGACTTTGCATGCACATATACTTTTTGCTCAGCTTGATACGCTTTTTCAATCAGCTGACATGCGTAAAGCCAGGCGCGCTGTGTGTGCGATATTTCCAGAACATAGAAATCTACCTGCATCGCTTACTTAGCCTTGTTAATAAGGTATTGCATTAACATTGGAACAGGGCGGCCAGTGGCATAACGATCACTAGTACCCATCATCATCGCAGCTGTACCTGCTACATCTAAGTGAGCCCAATGGAATTTTTTCGCAAAGCGAGCTAAGAAGCAGCCAGCTGTAATGGTGCCTGCAGAGCGGCCGCCTGTATTGGCCATATCGGCAAATGGGCTCTTAATTTGTTCATCATATTCATCAAACATAGGAAGCTGCCAAGCGCGGTCATTGCTTTCTTCGCCAGCCTTGAGTAGATCATCTGCTAATGGTTGATGATTAGTCATGAGGCCGGTGGTATGGAAACCTAGGGCAATTACCACAGCACCTGTTAGTGTAGCAATATCAATCACAACCTCTGGTTTATAACGTTCGCAATAAGTTAATGCATCGGCTAGTACGAGACGGCCTTCTGCATCAGTGCTAATCACTTCAATCGTTTGACCAGACATGCTAGTCAAAATATCTTCTGGTTTATAAGCAGTTCCACCAGGCATATTTTCAACAGCAGCAATAACGCCGACGATGTTAATAGGTAATGCTAATTCAGCAGCCGCTTTTAATGTGCCGAATACGGTAGCAGCGCCACACATGTCGTATTTCATACCAACCATATTATCAGGTGATTTTAAAGAGCTGCCACCAGTATCAAAGGTGATGCCCTTACCAATTAAGGCAATAGGTGCTTGTTTTTTTGCAGCGCCAGTATACTCAATGCAGATTAGCTGTGCTTCTTCAGCGCTTCCTTGAGAAACCGCCAATAATGCACCCATGCCTAATTTATGCATGTCTTTTTCATTGAGTATCTTGGTTTTAATGGAGGGATAACTTTTCGCCAACTCTTTTGCTTGTTCAGACAAAAAGGTTGGGGTGCAAATGTTACTAGGAAGGTTAGCTAAATTTTTAGTGAGCACCATGCCAGATGCAATTGCTTGCCCTTCAGCGGCAGCGCGATCGCAAACTTTTTGTTGTTTGGCATCTGGTAAGTGAATAATTAATTCCTTGAGATTGATCGCAGGCGCTTTTTCTGACTTAAATAAATCAAAACGGTAAAGGGCATCAGTTGCTAGTTCAGCTAATTGCTTAATTTGCCAGCTTAGGTCTTTATCGGTGACGGTTAGCTCTGTCAAATAGCAGGTTGCTTGCGTTGTTTTGGTGGCGGTTAACGCCTTCATGGCGGCATGGATCATTTTACGGTACGCGGCGGCTGAGACCGTTGTGGATTTGCCTGTACCAACTAGCAAAATGTGGGAATAAGTGCCAGCTACCTGGAATATAGGTAGCGTTTGAGCTAATTTGCCGGAGAATCCGCCTTGTTTGAAGATTTGTGTTAGGTGTTGCTGGCTAGATTTGTTTATTTCTTTGCCAATTGCAGTTAGTTCGCCTTCTTCAGACATTCCAATGATTAAACAGCTTTTTTGCTGTTTAGCTAAGGTAGTTGATTTTACGCTGATTTTCATATCTCACCCTCACACGTTGTAACAAATAATAATGCTTGTAAGTGTATTCAAAAAAAATGATTTGTCACCCTGTAGTTGGGTATAATGGCAGAAATTTATTAGGATGATTGTCGTGATCGTTACCCGTTACCTCAGTAAAGAAGTCCTGAATGCCTTGATGGCTATTACATTAGTCCTGCTAGTCGCTTTTTTAAGCCAGCAATTAGTTCGCTATTTGAACTACGTCGCGATTGGTAAAATTCCAACCAGTATCTTGCTGCAGCTAGTCAGTTTTGAGGTGCCTTATTTGCTGGCATTTTTGTTACCATTAGGTCTTTACCTGGGCATATTGTTAGCCTATGGTCGTTTATACACCGACAATGAAATGGCTATTTTACAAATGAGTGGTTATGGTACTGGGCGTTTGCTTCGTTTGACCTTTGGCATTGGTTGTTTGGTTAGTTTGATGGTGTTGATTTTAATGGTATGGGTGAATCCAGCCATCTCAGCCAAAAGGCAGATCATGATGGCCAGTGATGAGGCTACATTGCACTTGGTTCAAACATTAATCCCAGGGCGTTTTCAGGCTAGCCCTGATGGAAGGCATGTGATGTATGTTGAGAAGCTGTCACGTGATCACAAGCGGGCTGAGAATGTTTTCTTGGCGCAAGAAATGAAGCGCCCAGTAGAGGTAGATGATGAGGCTGTGATGGCGCAGCCATCTTGGATGCTAGTATTAGCAAACGAAGGTTATCAAGAGAAAGACACTCAGTCTAATGATCAGTTCTTTGTTACCCTAGATGGCTATCGTTATGAAGGGACGCCAGGCCAGAATGATTATAAGATTATACAATTTAAGAAATATGCTGTGCGTATGCAGCAAAATGATCCTCATATCACGCATCAACAAGTTGAAACTTTCCCTACCGCTAAATTATGGCAACATTACTATCAGCCAGAAGAGGCAGCTGAATTTCAGTGGCGTGTTTCTGTTGCCTTATCTGCCATTATGCTAGCTTTATTAGCAGTTCCTTTAAGCCGAGTCCGGCCACGACAAGGGCGTTTTTTGGCTTTATTGCCTGCAATTTTAATTTATATTGTTTATATCAATTTATTATTTATCTCCCGCCATTGGGTAGAGCAGGCTAGTGTCTCTATCTCTATTGGTATGTGGTGGGTGCATGTGGCAATGCTGGGTTTGATTGGATTAATTTTATTTTTTAACACAAGGCAGTGGTCTTCATGATACGTATTTTAGAAAGACATATTGCTAAGACAATTATAACAGCAACAGGATTGGTTGCTTTGATCATTGTTGGCGTTTTATTTGTGATGACTCTCCTGGGCGAGTTAAGAGATGTAGGGGAAGGCGATTATTTTTTTGTGCAAGCGGTTTTTTATGTGTTACTGCGCTTGCCCAATCAAGTGTATCAGTTTTCACCTATGTTGGTTTTGCTGGGTAGTATGGTAGGGTTAAGTGCCTTAGCAACACATCGTGAGTTGGCAGTTATGCGTGCTTCGGGTTTTTCCGTGAAACGCATTATAGTGAGCGTACTAATGGCCGCTTTTGTGCTGGTATTAATGGTGAGTGTCGTGGGTGAATGGATAGCACCGCGTCTTAGTTATCAAGCAGAAATGCGTAAAGAAAATCTACAAAATGGCGGGCAATCAGTAGTCACAGGGTCTGGTATTTGGTTTCATGTGGACCATAATTTTATTCATGTACAACGTGTGATGGGTAGGCAATTACTGGAAGGGGTGACGCGCTATCAGTTTGATCAAGAACATAGGCTAAAGGCCGCCTATTTCGCCAAGCAATTAATTTTAGAAAATAATCAGTGGGTAATGAAACAGGTTGTAAAGACCGACTTTTATCAAGAAAGAACGAAAAGCACAGTGTTACCCCAGGCTAATTGGGATCTTAAGTTTAATCCTAATTTATTAAATGTAGGATTGGTTGAGCCTAGTGAACTGTCCTTGCCTAAATTGGTTAAGTTTGCCCGATATTTGGAGCGAAATGGTTTGCAAGCAGCCCAATACCGTTTTGATTTTTGGCAACGTATTTTTCAGCCATTTGCCTCCTTGGTAATGATATTGTTAGCTATCCCGTTTGTATTAGGTGCAATGGGTAGAAGCACGTTAGGGTGGCGTATTATTGTTGGTGTTATGCTAGGGTTTGTCTTTTTTATTGCAAATGCATTTTTAGGGCAGTTATCAATTGTTTATCAGGTACCACCGGTGCTGGCTGCTGCACTACCTTTATTGTTTTTTTTAGTCATAGGACTATTACTATCATGGGGCTTAATTAAGCAGTAGATATGTTATACGTTTTTCAGTGATTCCCGCTAACTACGGATGCTAGATATTTTACATGCAAGACATCTCTCTCTTTCACATAAGAAAACACGAAAAGGTGACATGAAAGCAGGATTCCATTTTTTAGGTATTTTTTATTCTCCTACGCAGCAGGAGGATATAGCTACTGTGACCCCTGCTAATGATGATGTGATTGCCCCTGATCAAGTTGATCAATATTTGAATGTACATGGGGGGGGGGTAAATCAACATTTAATCAGCAGCAAGCGCGATTACATATCGTTCCTCACGCTAGAACCTTACGTAAAGCACGCGAGCAAGTGAAGTGCATGGTCGCTGATGGGCTCTCTGCCCGACAGATCAGAAACTATCTCGCTCGTTGGTCACAGTGGTGGCAAAACACAACGACTATTTGGAGTACCAACAAGCTGATACAGTGGTTTTGTAAGGCCTGTTGGGATCTTACACCCGCTGTTTATGCAGCAGGCATCATTACGCCGTATTAGAGAATCACACACCCATTTGCCTTACGCTCGGCGGCACGTCGGATTTGATACTCTCCCGAACGCCGGGTAATATTCTTCAAAG
>CAYZRM010000048.1:0-13968 GCA_964480845.1 uncultured Coxiellaceae bacterium
AGGTGGCCGTACCGTAGGTGCTGGTGTTGTTGCGAAAGTGATTGAGTAAAATCAATAGGATAGTAGGTCAGTAGCTCAATTGGCAGAGCGGCGGTCTCCAAAACCGCAGGTTGCGGGTTCGATTCCCTCCTGGCCTGATTTTTATGGAAGTTAGAGAGAACTATATACGTGAAGTCAAAGTCAAACATAGTGGTGTTAAAAACTGGCAATACAGAAGAGGCACGATTTGATTGGCTAAAGTGGCTGGTAGCATTTGTTCTCTTAGCGACCGCTATAGTAGGTAATTACTATTTTAGCGATATTGCTATGCCGCTGCGTACCTTGGCATGGTTAGGGTTGCTAGTAATAGTAGGATTTGTTGCATCAACAACCCAGAAAGGTAAATGGGTTGTTGGTTTTTTTCGTGATTCCCGTGCGGAATTAAGAAAAGTTGTGTGGCCAACGCGAGAAGAGACCATGCAGACCACCCTGGTTGTGGCCGTGATGGTAATCGTTCTTTCCTTATTATTATGGGGGATGGATGGTGTGTTGGTTTGGGCAATTGGCTGGATGACTGGCCAAAGAGGTTAGTTGAATAACGAGGAATGATAGATGACAACAGATCAGGCAACACCTAAGAAGCGCTGGTATGTTGTACATGCCTATTCCGGCTTCGAAAAATTCGTAATGCAGGCTCTACAAGAGCGTATTCGTTTAGAAGCTGTGGAAGACAAGTTCGGTGAGATTCTAGTTCCAACCGAAGAAGTTATCGAGTTACGTAGCGGTCAAAAAAGGAAAAGTGAGCGCAAGTTCTTTCCTGGCTACGTGTTAGTTGAAATGGTAATGGATGAGCAAACCTGGCACTTAGTGAAGTCTACCCCTAAAGTCTTAGGCTTTATTGGTGGCACAAGTGACAAACCTGCACCTATTACCCAAAAAGAAGCAGATATTATCTTGCAGCGTGTGCAAGATAGCAGCGAAAAACCGAAACCAAAAATCCTATTTGAAGTGGGTGAGGTGGTTAGAGTCACAGATGGTCCATTTGCTGACTTTAATGGTGTCGTTGAAGAAGTAAATTACGAGAAAAACAGATTACGTGTCGCTGTGCTGATCTTCGGTCGTTCTACGCCGGTTGATTTACAGTTTGACCAAGTAACAAAAGGCTAGTATTTTATCAGCCGCTCGGTCGTCTTAACGATCGGGCGGCTTGTTTTTGTTCTACGGGGAGCCTCGCGGCGTTTGAACCCACTAAAGAGGTGACATATGTCAGCATCAAGAAAAAAAGTAAAAGGCTATATTAAGTTACAAATTAAGGGTGGTGCAGCTAATCCAAGCCCACCAGTTGGTCCTGCATTAGGTCAGCAAGGTGTTAATATTATGGAGTTTTGTAAAGCATTTAATGCACAAACTCAAACACCTGACAAAGCTGGTAAACCATTACCTGTTGTAATTACTGTGTATGAAGACAGAAGCTTTACCTTCGTTACTAAAACACCTCCAGCATCTTACTTAATCAAAGAAGCAATCAAGTTAGACAAAGGTAGTAGTAATCCTAAAGCCAACAAGGTTGGTAAAATTACTCGTAAACAATTAGAAGAAGTTGCCAAAATGAAAATGGCAGATTTAACTGCTTCGAGCTTAGATGCTGCTGTTCTTACATTAGCAGGTAGCGCTCGCAGTATGGGTATTGAAGTGGAGGGCGTGTAACATGGCTAAATTAACGAAAAGAGCTAAGGCTGTTAACGCATTGTTGACCCCAGGAAAATCTTATACCTTTGCTGAAGCACATGCTTTATTACAAAAGATGCCAGCTGTTAAATTTACTCAAACCGTTGATATGGCAGTGAATTTAGGTGTCGATCCACGTAAATCTGACCAAGCAATCCGTGGTTCTGTTGTACTACCTAATGGTTCAGGTCGTACTGTTCGTGTGGCAGTTATTACATCTGCTGCAAATGCTGAAGCTGCTAAAAAAGCAGGTGCAGATCTGGTAGGACAAGAAGATTTAGCTGAACAAATTAAATCCGGTGTAATGGATTTTGATGTGTTGTTAGCAAGCCCAGATTCTATGCGTATTGTTGGTCAATTAGGTACTATTTTAGGCCCACGTGGTTTAATGCCTAATCCAAAAGACGGTACTGTAACAGCTGATGTTGCAACCGCTGTTAAGAATGCAAAAATGGGTCAAGCACGCTATCGTACGGACAAAGGCGGTGTTATTCACGTTCCTGTCGGCAAGCTAGATTTTGCAACCGATAAACTAGTTGAAAACTTTAACGCGGTAATGGCTGCTCTTAAGAAAGCGAAGCCAACCAGTGCTAAAGGCGTATATTTCAAAAGAGTAACCTTATCAACCACCATGGGTCCAGGTTTAACCTTGGATATTTCAACCCTGGGTTTATAAGTTAAAAGAATTTGACGTGGCTTTGCTTATACGCCAATGCCCGTCAGAGACCGTAGGTGCGGTTAGCTTAATCGACGTTTAGGCGTTAACCTACGCAGGCGGTGATGCCAATGGATGGTATTGCTGTTTTAATGTAGCTCGAAATGGCACTAACGCAATGTGGAGGTAAATGTGGTATTAAAGTTAGAAGACAAAAAAGCCATAGTTAGTGAGGTAGCTGGAGTTGCAAAGCAAGCAGTGTCTTTAGTCGCTGCTGAGTATAGTGGATTAACCGTTGGTCAATTGACCAATTTGCGTAAATCCATGCGTGATGCTGGTGTTTACATGCGTGTTGTACGTAATACGTTAGCTAAGCGTGCATTAGAAGGTACTCAGTTCGCTTGCATGCAGCAAGAATTAGTTGGGCAGTTAGTGTTGGCATTCTCAAAAGAAGAGCCTAGCGCTGCAGCACGTTTGATCAAAGAGTTTGTAAGAACGAATGATAAGTTAAAAGTAAAAGCATTAGCACTGGACAACCAGTTATTGCCTGCTTCTAGCTTAGACCAAGTTGCAAGCTTACCAACACGTGATGAAGGTATCGCTCAATTAATGTCCGTCATGTTAGCGCCTATTACCAAGTTGGTGCAAACAATGGCAGAACCTCATGCTAAGTTGGTTAGAACAGTTGCAGCAGTTCGTGACGCGAAAGAGTCCGCTGCGTAACAAATTTTTAGAATTAGTTATACACTATTAGTTGGAGTTTCAAAAAATGGCTATAAGCAAAGAAGATATTTTACAAGCAATTTCTGACATGAGCGTTATGGATATCGTTGGTTTAATCAAAGATATGGAAGATAAGTTTGGTGTTTCCGCTGCAGCTGCTGTTGCTGTTGCTGCTCCTGCTGCCGCTGCTGCGCCTGCAGAAGAAAAAACCGAATTTAACGTTATCTTAGCTTCCGCTGGTGACAACAAAATCAACGTGATCAAGGTAGTTCGTGAATTAACAGGTTTAGGCTTGAAAGAAGCTAAAGACTTAGTTGAAGCAGCGCCAAAAGCAGTGAAAGAAGGTATTGCTAAGGCACAAGCTGAAGAAATCAAGAAGAAATTAGCTGACGCTGGAGCAACCGTTGAGATTAAGTAAGTTCTTACTATCTTAACATGTTGTTTGTTAGGGCCGGTGACCTTGTTTGTCGCCGGCTTTTCCTATTTTTCGCTTTGTAGTTGATCGCGCAAAAACGCAGAGGTATCACACATGGGTTCAACCTACTCATATACTGAGAAAAAGCGGATTCGTAAAAAATTTGGCAACCTTGAAAGTGCTCTTGAGGTGCCCTCATTGCTTGCGATCCAGATGGATTCCTACCGCAAGTTTTTAGAAGCAGATGGCGAGTCTGATAGACTTGGCTCTAGCGGCTTGCATGGTGTATTTAAATCTGTATTTCCTATTACCAGCATGTCTGGCTATGCTGCTCTGGAGTATGTGAGTTATCGTTTAGGCGAGCCTATCTTTGATGTTAATGAATGTAAGGTACGTGGCCTAACCTATGCTGCTCCTTTACGTGGCAAACTCCGCCTAGTTCACTATGATAGAGAAGCTGCTCCTGGTTCTAATACGATTAAAGACGTAAAAGAACAAGAAGTATATTTAGGCGAAGTGCCTTTAATGACAGAACACGGTACCTTTGTTATCAATGGTACAGAGCGTGTTGTTGTTTCTCAGTTACACCGTTCTCCTGGTGTATTCTACGAGCATGATAAGGGTAAAACCCATTCATCCGGAAAATTATTATTCTCTGCACGTGTTATTCCTTACCGCGGCTCATGGTTAGATTTTGAGTTCGATCCTAAGGATTGCGTGCATGCACGTATAGATAGACGTCGTAAATTGCCCGTCACTATTATTTTGCGTGCGCTAGGATTATCTGTTGAAGAGATTCTTGCTACTTTCTTTGAAAATAATGTATTTGATTTAACTAATGGCAAGATTGTTTGGCATCTTGTTTCTGAGCGTTTACGTGGTGAAACCGCTTCATTTGAAGTGAAAAAAGCAGGTAAAGTGATTATTGAGCAAGGTCGTCGTATTACTGCTCGTCATATCGCTCAATTAGAAAAAGCAGGTATTAAAGATTTAGAAGTACCTAATGACTATATCTTAGGTAAAGTGTTAGCTAAAACTGTTATTGATCCTAATACAGGCGAAGTAATTGGTAATGCTAATGATATCATTACTGGCGATATGCTGAAACAATTGATGGGTTCTGATGTAAAGCAAATCGAAACCTTATACATCAATGATATCGACCGTGGTCCTTATATGTCTGACACTTTGCGTGTAGACTCAACAACTAATCAGCAAGAAGCATTAGTTGAGATCTACCGTATGATGCGTCCTGGTGAGCCACCTACTAAGGAAGCATCTGAGGCATTATTCAAAAATCTATTCTTTACACCAGAACGTTATGATTTGTCTGACGTTGGTCGCATGAAGTTAAATCGTCGTGTTGGTAGACAAGAAATCGTGGGCCCAGGTGTCTTATCTAAAGAAGATATTTTGGATGTTTTAAAGACCCTGATTAAGATTCGTAATGGTGAAGATGCAATTGATGATATCGATCACTTAGGTAATCGTCGCGTGCGTTGCGTTGGTGAAATGACTGAAAACCAATTCCGTATTGGTTTGGTGCGCGTTGAGCGAGCAGTGAAAGAAAGACTCAGCCTGCCTGACATTGAAAATGCAATGCCACAAGATATTATCAACGCAAAACCTATTTCTGCGGCTATTAAAGAATTCTTTGGTTCTAGCCAGTTATCTCAGTTCATGGATCAAAATAATCCATTGTCTGAAATTACTCACAAGCGCCGTGTATCTGCATTAGGGCCTGGTGGTTTATCTCGTGAGCGTGCAGGTTTTGAGGTGCGTGACGTTCATGCAACTCACTATGGCCGCGTTTGTCCAATTGAGACCCCTGAAGGTCCAAATATTGGTTTGATCAATTCCTTAGCTATTTATGCGCGTACTAATGAGTATGGATTCTTAGAAAGCCCATATCGTCGCGTTGTTGATTGTAAAGTAACTGATGAAGTTGTTTACTTATCTGCAATTGAAGAAGGCGACTATGTTATTGCGCAGGCAAATGCAACGATTGATAACCATCGTAAATTAACAGATACCCTAGTACCTGTTAGACATCGTAATGAATTTACTTTCTCTAGTGCAGACCGCGTTCAATTTATGGACGTATCGCCTAAGCAGATCGTATCAGTTGCAGCAGCTTTAATTCCATTCTTAGAACACGATGACGCAAACCGTGCGTTAATGGGTTCTAACATGCAACGTCAAGCTGTTCCAACATTAAAAACAGAAAAACCATTAGAAGAATTCTTTACACCAGAACGTTATGATTTGTCTGACGTTGGTCGCATGAAGTTAAATCGTCGTGTTGGTAGACAAGAAATCGTGGGCCCAGGTGTCTTATCTAAAGAAGATATTTTGGATGTTTTAAAGACCCTGATTAAGATTCGTAATGGTGAAGATGCAATTGATGATATCGATCACTTAGGTAATCGTCGCGTGCGTTGCGTTGGTGAAATGACTGAAAACCAATTCCGTATTGGTTTGGTGCGCGTTGAGCGAGCAGTGAAAGAAAGACTCAGCCTGCCTGACATTGAAAATGCAATGCCACAAGATATTATCAACGCAAAACCTATTTCTGCGGCTATTAAAGAATTCTTTGGTTCTAGCCAGTTATCTCAGTTCATGGATCAAAATAATCCATTGTCTGAAATTACTCACAAGCGCCGTGTATCTGCATTAGGGCCTGGTGGTTTATCTCGTGAGCGTGCAGGTTTTGAGGTGCGTGACGTTCATGCAACTCACTATGGCCGCGTTTGTCCAATTGAGACCCCTGAAGGTCCAAATATTGGTTTGATCAATTCCTTAGCTATTTATGCGCGTACTAATGAGTATGGATTCTTAGAAAGCCCATATCGTCGCGTTGTTGATTGTAAAGTAACTGATGAAGTTGTTTACTTATCTGCAATTGAAGAAGGCGACTATGTTATTGCGCAGGCAAATGCAACGATTGATAACCATCGTAAATTAACAGATACCCTAGTACCTGTTAGACATCGTAATGAATTTACTTTCTCTAGTGCAGACCGCGTTCAATTTATGGACGTATCGCCTAAGCAGATCGTATCAGTTGCAGCAGCTTTAATTCCATTCTTAGAACACGATGACGCAAACCGTGCGTTAATGGGTTCTAACATGCAACGTCAAGCTGTTCCAACATTAAAAACAGAAAAACCATTAGTTGGTACTGGTATTGAGCATTTGGTTGCAAAAGATTCTGGTGTGACAGTGGTTGCTAAACGTGGTGGTATTGTTGACTACGTTGATGCATCTCGTATTGTTGTTCGTGCAAACGAAGAAGAAGCGGGTGAAACAGGTACCGGTGTTGATATTTATGGTTTAACTAAGTACACACGTACTAACCAAGATACCTGTATCAATCAGCGTCCTTTAGTTGCTAGAGGTGACGTCATTGAGAAGCATGACGTATTAGCTGATGGTCAATCCACTGATATGGGTGAATTAGCGCTAGGTCAAAACTTACTCGTAGCGTTTATGCCTTGGAACGGTTATAACTTCGAAGACTCCATCCTCATTTCTGAGCGTGTTGTACAAGAAGATCGTTTTACCAGTATTCATATCGAAGAACTAACCTGTATAGCTCGTGATACTAAGTTAGGGCCTGAAGAGATTTCTGGTGACATTCCTAACGTTAGCGAAAGTGCATTATCTAAGCTAGATGAATGCGGTATCGTCTATATTGGTGCTGAAGTAACCTCTGGCGACATTTTAGTAGGTAAGGTAACACCTAAGGGTGAAACGCAATTAACTCCTGAAGAGAAGCTATTAAGAGCTATCTTTGGTGAGAAAGCATCTGATGTAAAAGATACTTCTTTGCGTGTTCCTACCGGCATGGAAGGTACGGTTATTGACGTTCAAGTATTCACCCGTGAAGGCGTGAAGAAAGATGCGCGCGTACTCGAAATTGAAAATGCAGAGCTTGCTAAAGTAAAACAAGACTTAAGCGACGAAATGCGTATTAAAGAAAATGATATTTTCTCACGTATTGAAACGTTATTGATCGATCGTACGGCTGAAAGCGGTCCGAACAAACTCAAGAAAGGCAGCGCTATTACCAAGGAATATTTGGATGAAGTTGCTCGCGAGAAATGGTTTGAGATTGTTCTGAAAGAAGAAGGCTTAACTAAGCAATTGGAATCAGCAGCTAAACAGCTGAAGACTATTCGACTAGACTTTGAAAAAGCGTACGAAGCTAAGCGTCAAAAGATCACTCAAAGTGATGATTTGGCACCTGGCGTACTAAAGATTGTAAAAGTGTATATGGCTGTTAAGCGTCGTATACAGCCTGGTGATAAGATGGCAGGACGTCATGGTAACAAGGGTGTTATCTCCATGATCGTTCCAGTAGAAGATATGCCATACCTACCAGATGGCCGTCCTATGGATATCGTACTAAATCCATTGGGTGTACCATCTCGTATGAACGTGGGTCAGGTATTGGAAACTCACCTAGGCTGGGCGTCGAAAGAGCTCGGACGTAAAGTGGGTCAGATGGTTGATGCACAACAATCACCTAAAAAATATTCGTCAGTTCTTAAACTCTGTTTATAGCGTAGGTAATACCAAAGAAAGTCTTACCAGCTTAAACGATGATGATGTGATGTCATTAGCTGAAAACTTGCGTGAAGGTATTCCTTTCGGTACACCGGTCTTTGATGGTGCAACGGAAGAAGAAATCAAAACCATGTTGTCTTTAGCTGATCTTCCTGAAACAGGCCAAGCAATTCTTTGTGATGGTCGCACCGGCGTTCAATTTGATAGGCCAGTGACTGTTGGTTATATGTATATGATGAAGTTAAATCACTTAGTAGACGATAAGATGCATGCACGTTCTACTGGTTCTTATAGCTTAGTCACGCAACAGCCATTAGGCGGTAAGGCCCAATTTGGTGGCCAGCGCTTTGGTGAGATGGAGGTCTGGGCACTTGAAGCATATGGTGCTGCTTACACCTTACAAGAAATGTTAACAGTGAAGTCAGATGACGTAACAGGTCGAACTAAGATGTATAAAAACATCGTCGATAGTGAGCACTATATGGAGTCCAGCATGCCTGAGGCCTTCAACGTGCTTATTAAAGAAATTCGATCGTTGGCTATCGACATCGAGTGTGATTGATATTTAACCTGCTTCTTCGTCGTCCCGCGGCTTGACCGCGGGATCCATCGTGGTTAAAGCCATATGGATTCCATAGCTAAGCCGTGGAACGGCAAGTGGGAATAAATAACGTATTGAAAAAATGGTTAAAAAAATTATTGCGGCACGGCATTAGGGGGATTCACTTTGAAAGACGTACTGAATCTGGTTAAACAACAAAATCAGCCACAAGATTTCGATATTATTCAGATCGGTCTGGCTTCACCGGAAAAAATCCGTTCCTGGTCATTTGGTGAAGTAAAGAAACCAGAAACCATCAACTATCGAACTTTCAAACCTGAAAGAGACGGTCTCTTTTGTGCGAAAATCTTTGGTCCTACCAAGGATTATGAATGCTTATGTGGTAAATATAAGCGTTTAAAGCATCGTGGTGTGGTGTGTGAAAAGTGTGGCGTTGAAGTCACCTTGTCTCGCGTTCGTCGTGAACGTATGGGACATATTGAATTAGCAAGCCCTGTTGCACATATTTGGTTCTTACGCTCTCTGCCATCTCGTATCGGCTTGATGCTAGATATGACATTGCGTGATTTAGAGCGTGTTCTATACTTTGAAGCATATGTTGTGATTGATCCAGGTATGACCCAGCTTGAAAAAGGCAAGCTCTTATCTGAAGAAGCATACTACGATGCGATTGAAGAATATGGCGATGAATTCGAAGCAAGAATGGGTGCAGATGCTATCCAGGAATTGTTACGCGCTATCAATTTAGAAACAGAAGTACCTCGTGTACGCGATGAGCTATTAAGAACAACCTCAGATGCTAAGCTCAAAAAGATGTCTAAGCGTTTGAAATTAATGGAAGCTTTCTTAACATCAGGTAACAAACCAGAATGGATGATTTTATCCGTACTGCCTGTTCTTCCACCTGATTTACGTCCATTAGTGCCTTTAGATGGTGGTCGTTTTGCAACATCAGATCTTAACGACCTTTATCGTCGTGTGATCAACCGTAATAATCGTTTGAAGCGCTTATTAGACTTAAACGCACCTGACATTATTGTGCGAAATGAAAAGCGTATGTTGCAAGAATCCGTTGATGCGTTATTAGATAACGGTCGTCGCGGTCGTGCGATTACTGGTACCAACAAGCGTCCATTGAAGTCGCTAGCCGATATGATTAAAGGTAAGCAGGGTCGTTTCCGTCAAAACTTACTAGGTAAGCGTGTAGATTATTCTGGCCGTTCTGTTATCGTTGTTGGTCCTACCTTGCGCCTACATCAATGCGGTTTGCCTAAGAAAATGGCTTTAGAGTTGTTCAAGCCTTTTATTTATAGTCGCCTACAAATGCTGGGTTCTGCGTCTACTATTAAAGCTGCTAAGAAAATGGTTGAGCGTGAAGAGCCTGAGGTATGGGACGTATTGGAAGAAGTGATCCGTGAACATCCGGTCATGTTAAACCGTGCACCAACCTTACACCGTTTAGGTATCCAAGCATTTGAGCCGGTGCTAATTGAAGGTAAGGCTATTCAGTTACATCCGTTAGTGTGTACAGCGTATAACGCAGACTTTGACGGTGACCAAATGGCGGTTCACGTGCCGTTGTCTCTTGAGTCTCAGCTAGAAGCTCGCTCATTGATGATGTCCACTAATAACGTATTGTCACCTGCAAATGGTGAGCCTGTTATTATTCCTACCCAGGACGTGGTACTAGGCCTTTATTATTTAACCCGTAGCCGTGTTAATGCCAAGGGTGAGGGCATGATGTTTGCGGATGTGGAAGAAGTTCATCGAGCCTACGGCAACGATTTAGTTGATTTGCATGCAAAAGTAAAAGCACGTGTGAAAGAATATTTGCCAACTAGCAATCCTGATGAATTTGAAGAAAAAATTCGTTTGGTTGAAACCACGGTTGGTCGGGCTATCTTGTCAGAATTATTGCCCAAAGGTTTGTCTTTTGATCTAGTGAATACCACTATGAACAAGAAATCTTTGTCTGGTTTAATTAATGCTGCGTATCGACAAGTTGGCTTGAAAGCAACGGTTATTTTTGCTGATCACTTAATGTATACAGGGTTTAAATATGCAACCCGTTCTGGTATCTCTATCGGTGTGAATGACTTAGTCATTCCTCAGAGAAAATCTGGCATTATTGAGCAAGCTGAAGAAGAGGTGGGCAAGATTCAGGCTCAGTTTGCTTCCGGTTTAGTAACTCAGGGTGAGCGTTATAACAAGGTCGTCGATATTTGGTCACGTACTAATGACTTAGTGGCGCAAGCGATGATGGAAGAATTGTCCGCAGAGCAAGTGAAGGACAAAGAAGGCCAGAAAGTGAAGCAAGAATCATTCAACTCCATCTATATGATGGCAGATTCTGGTGCGAGAGGCTCGGCTGCCCAGATTCGTCAGTTAGCGGGTATGCGTGGTTTGATGACTAAACCAGATGGTAGTATTATTGAAACACCTATTACTGCTAACTTCCGCGAAGGTTTAAATGTACTACAGTACTTTATTTCGACTCACGGTGCGCGTAAGGGTCTTGCAGATACTGCGTTAAAAACAGCGAACTCTGGTTATTTGACCCGTCGTTTAGTAGACGTTGCTCAAGATTTAGTAATTACTGAAGAAGATTGCGGTACCACAGCAGGTATTTTAGTCACCCCATTGATTGAAGGCGGTGATGTTGTTGAGCCATTATCTGAGCGTGTGCTCGGTCGTGTGACAGTGCAAGATATTTTTGATCCAAAATCTAATGATGTCATTATTCCTCAAGGTACCTTGTTGGATGAGGGCTTGATTAAGAAACTGGAAGAGCTAACGGTTGACCAAGTCTTTGTTCGTACAGCAATTACTTGTGAATCTAATTTTGGTATCTGTAGTGCATGTTACGGTCGTGACCTTGCTCGCGGACACCGCGTCAACATTGGTGAGGCAGTGGGCGTTATTGCAGCGCAATCCATTGGTGAACCAGGTACACAGTTAACCATGAGAACCTTCCACATTGGTGGTGCGGCATCTCGTACAACAGCTGTTAATAATATTCAAGTTAAGTTCCCTGGCCGTGTGAAATTACATAACGTGAAGTTACTTGAGAAGAAGAATGGTAAATCCATTATCGCTTCTCGTTCTGGTACCTTGGCGGTGTTGGATGATCATGGTCGTGAACGTGAACGTTATAAAATCCCTTATGGTGCTGAGTTAAACTTGAAAGAGGGTACCAAGGCTGATGCTGGCCAAGTCGTTGCAACTTGGGATCCACATAGCCATCCAATCATCACTGAAGTAGCTGGTCGAGTGAAGTTCGTGGATATGATAGAAGGTGTTACTATCCACAGACAAACTGACGAATTAACTGGTTTGACCAGTATCGTTATTGCTGACCAAAAACAACGTGGTGCTAGTGGTAAAGAATTGAAACCAATGCTGAAATTGGTGGATGAGAAGGGCAATGATTTATACATTGCTAACACTCAATTAGTAGCGCAATACCTGTTGCCTGCTGATGCGATCGTTAACTTTGAAGATGGTGCAGAAGTAGATGTTGCTGACGTACTAGCACGTATTCCGCAGGAATCGTCTAAGACTCGCGATATTACTGGTGGTTTACCTCGCGTTGCAGATTTGTTTGAAGCGCGTAGACCAAAAGATTCTGCTATCTTGGCAGAAGTTTCCGGCGTTATCAGTTTTGGTAAGGAAACAAAGGGTAAGCGTCGCTTAATGATCACCACCTCAACCGGTGATGTTCATGAAGAGTTGATTCCAAAATGGCGTCATGTGAATGTGTTCGAGGGTGAGCATGTAGAGCGTGGTGAAGTCATGGTGGAAGGCCCGCTCAATCCACACGATGTATTGCGTTTATTAGGCGTGAACACATTAGCTAACTACTTAGTGAATGAAATTCAAGACGTTTATCGTTTGCAAGGTGTAAAAATTAACGATAAGCACATTGAAGTCATCATTCGCCAAATGCTTCGTAAAGTAGTTGTGGCTGATGCTGGTGATTCCGACTTTATTAAAGGTGAACAGATTGAATTCAGCTTGTTCCGTGAAACCAATCGTCGCTTCCAGAAAGAAGGTAAATTGCTTGTTCGCCATGAGCCTATGTTATTGGGTATTACCAAAGCTTCGCTCTCTACCGAGTCCTTCATCTCTGCGGCATCCTTCCAAGAGACCACCCGTGTCTTAACCGAGGCTGCTGTGAGCGGAAAACTGGATGAGCTAAGAGGCTTGAAAGAAAACGTAATTGTTGGGCGTTTAATCCCAGCAGGTACAGGTTTTGCATATCACGAAGATCGCCGAGTAGACTCAAAACGAGGCGCTAAAGTGAGTCACGAAGCCGAGAAGGTGAAATAAAACAAATAAAGGCCAACAAGTCCTTGACATAAAAGGGTATGCTTTTTTAAAATCGCGCGTCCTCTAAGAATAATTTTCTTAAGAAATTATTAAGAGGGCGCGTAATTTTTATGCCTAGAGCGATGAACTTAGTTGGAAACGACATAACGGTTGGAGAGAGAGCTTAAATGCCAACAATTAATCAATTAGTTAGACATGGTAGAAAAAACAGTGTGGATAAATCTAATGTACCAGCATTAGAAAAATGCCCACAAAAGCGTGGCGTATGTACACGTGTTTATACAACAACTCCAAAGAAGCCGAACTCTGCTTTGCGTAAAGTTGCGCGTGTTCGTTTAACCAATGGATATGAAGTAACAGCCTATATTGGTGGTGAAGGCCACAATTTACAAGAGCACTCCGTTGTATCTATTCGCGGTGGTCGTGTAAAGGATTTACCAGGTGTTCGTTATCACATTGTTCGTGGTAGTTTGGATACCTCAGGTGTTGAGAAGAGACGTCAAGGTCGTTCTAAGTACGGTGCAAAAAAACCTAAGCAATAAATAATGGTGGGAATGAGCAATGCCAAGAAGAAAAGCCGCGGTCAAACGTGAAGTATTACCAGATCCACTTTACGGAAGTGATCAAGTAGCAAAATTTATTAACGTTGTTATGCGTGATGGTAAAAAATCTATCGCTGAGAAGATTGTTTACACTGCATTAACTTCTGTTGCCGATCGTCTAAAGAAAGAAGCAAAAGACGATGATGAAGAGAACACCAAGGGCGGTAAAGGCCGTTATCATGTGCCAAAAAGCAAAACCGGTGTTAAGTCCCATGATGAAGCGCTAGAAAGCCTATATCGTGCTTTGCACAACATTGCTCCTACCGTAGAAGTAAAATCACGCCGTGTGGGTGGTGCTACTTATCAAGTGCCAATTGAAGTTGCTATTGACCGTGGTATAGCCTTAGCAATGCGTTGGGTGGTAGAAGCTGCTAAAAAGCGTGCAGAAAAAACCATGTCACTTCGT
>CAYZRM010000049.1:0-13161 GCA_964480845.1 uncultured Coxiellaceae bacterium
TGTCAATGCTGGTAAGGTGTTATTGCTCTCTGCGTGTATTAATGGCGCTAGAGCTAATAAGATAATAAAGCAGCATAATCGTATAGAAGAGGTCATTTTTTCATCGACTCCTAGAGGCAAGGGGATTCTTCACCATAGCGAAGGGGTGGGTGAGTGTCAACTAAAACACAGGATAGGTGACCTTTTTTTGGTCTAATTGAAGAATGGCCTTGCGCCAAGCACAGCATTGTTGCAGTATAAAATAGTAACAAATTGGATATTTATCAAATGCTAGGTGGGATGGTGCGTAAATTCTATTTACTATTGCTCATTTTTTTCTGTGGCACATTGATTGGTTGCATGAGTGTGGCAACTTCGGGCGCACAAGCAATTTATAATCATCATAGTATTCAAAAAAGTGTTAATGATCAGCTAATCACTATTCATGCTTACAGATCTTTGCGTGAGCATCCCGAGACGACCAAGCAAAGTAATATTTCCATAGCAACTTACGATAGTGAGGTCTTGGTGTCTGGGCAAGTGGCTTCTATTGGTCAAAAACAAAGAATAGATAGCTTAATGAAAGGCATTCCTAATACTACCAGGGTTCATAATTTGCTAACGGTGGAAGGTAAATCATCAACTTTGACACGCATCAGCGATGCATGGCTAACGGCTAAAATAAAATCTAAAATGATCGCTTCTAATGACGTTGATGCAACCTTAGTAAAGGTAGTCACTGAAAATGGAACAGTTTACTTAATGGGCACCCTAAAGCCCGAGCAAGCAGAAGCTGCAGTTGAATTAGCAAGTAATACCGATGGTGTGCAGAGTGTGGTTAAGATTTTTTCTTACATACACATAACTAAAAACAGTCAATTATAGAGTTCATTATGAAAAGTCCTGATTTCTCCAGCCGGAAAGTTAAGTTTGTCGGTGCTAGTTGTCATCATTTAACTGCAAACTTAATGTTGCCACACATAACGCCTGTTGCCTATGTCTTATTTGTACATTGCTTTTCAGGAAAAACAGAGTCAATAGCAGCAGATACTATTAGTCGTGCATTGATAGAAGAAGGCATGGCTGTTCTCAGATTTGATTTTACTGGTATCGGCGTCAGTGAAGGCGACTATGCTAATGCAAATTTCATCGCTAATAATGATGACGTACAAAAAGCAGTAGATTTTCTAAGAGAAAATTATCAAGCACCTAAAATATTGATAGGGCATAGCTTGGGTGCTGTTGCTGTTGCAGCGATTGCACCTCATTTACCTGAGTTAACTGCTCTGGCTCTGATATCAGCACCTAACAGTGTGGGTGCATTGCAATCTATATTGAATAGCTCAGTGATGAATGATCTGGCTGAGAATGGGCAAGCAGAAGTGACGCTAGGTAGTGGTGTATTGAGGGTAAGGCAAGATTTTATAGCTGAGTTAACGCATTCTTCCGTTTCAAATCATATTAAAGAGTTTGGCCGACCATTGCTTATTTTGCATAGCATGACGGATAAGGTAGTCAATGTTGATAATGCGTATACCATTTTTTCTTCAGCTACTGGCGGACAAAATTTTGTTTCGCTAAATAATGCTGATCATTTTTTGTTAGAAAAATCTGATGCAAAATACGCAGCTTCTATGTTGGCGAATTGGTTATTGCCTTTTAGTCAAAGAGAAATAGGTACTGAAATTGCTAAAATAGAGCCTTCTTCTCACCAAGTAGTTGTGCATGAAACAAGAAGAGGCTTGTTTTTGCAAAATATAGAAATTGGTTCTCATATTATTATGGCAGATGAGCCAGTAGAGTCAGGTGGTAACGATTACGGCCCCAATCCTTATGAATTGCTATTGGCAAGTTTAGGTTCTTGCACTTCCATGACCTTGCGTATGTATGCCAACCAAAAGCAATTACCATTGGATCGTATTAGCGTGCAACTCAATCACCAAAAAAAATACTATAAAGATTGTGAAAACGCTGAAAAAGAAAATGCCAAGCTGGATTTTATAGATGTTAATATCGTTGTTTATGGCGATTTGACAAATGAGCAGCGACTGAAATTATTGGAGATAGCAAAAAAATGTCCGGTACACAGAACGCTCACATCGAAAATCTCAATTGATACACATATCAAGATGGTAGGTGATTAAGAAGGCGGGTGGCTCTATTGGCATAATACCACCCGGATATGTTTTTTTATCTGGCGCCAATATTCCCAAATGCTTCACAGCAGGCACTTTTACTAATGCAGTCGTTGTCACTTCTAGGGCCGCAGGCGGGGTCTGTGCATTGGCAGCTTGGACAGCTGTTTTCTTGGCGAGGTGTGGGTTGGCATCCGCCGTTATAGCAACCATCTGCATAGGTCATAAGCGAAGTACCTGATAAAATACCGAGGCATCCTATTACGATAGCAATCTTTGCTTTCATCGTTTTCTCCTATCGATTTATGTCCTTTCGTTCATTTTATCACTGACTACAAATGTCATGGGGCAAGTGACGAATTTTGAAAAAAATAGTCATATATTTTAATTGGTTAAGCATCAGGGATTGCGTCTCTTGGGGCAAGCTGGTAAAACGTACCTTGATTTATATTAATCCAATATTACATGAGGTGCTTGATGACTAACCATATTATGCCAACTTACTACAATCAGATGCCTATTTCATTCGAGCATGGTCGTGGCATATGGCTTTGGGATCAGGCCGGTAAGCAATATTTGGATGGGCTGTCAGGTATCGCTGTTTGTGGTTTGGGCCATGCTCACCCTAAAGTAACTCAGGCGATTATTGATCAAGCAGGTAAAGTATTGCATACCTCCAATACTTACAATATTGAAAAACAGAGCCAGTTGGCAGAGAAATTGGTGAAGGTTTCAGGCATGGAACAGGTTTATTTTTGCAACTCTGGTGCAGAGGCTAATGAGGCAGCTATTAAATTGGCGCGGTTATATGCGCGTAAAAAAGAAATTGCTGAGCCTATTATTATTACCATGAAGAATTCTTTTCATGGCCGTACGTTGGCAACATTAAGTGCATCAGGGACTGAACGCATCCAGCAAGGCTTTGAGCCTTTAGTGAAAGCGTTTGCTTATGCAGAACTCAATAATATGGCTGAGTTAGATCAGTTAGTTGCAGCTCACAAGGACAGTATAGTTGCCATTATGTTAGAGCCTATACAGGGCGATGGTGGTATTCAAATCGCAACAGACGAATATTTACAGCATGTGAGAGATTTGTGTGATCAGCATGACTGGTTAATGATATTAGACGAAGTGCAAACCGGTGTTGGTCGTACAGGCAAGTGGTTTGCTTTTCAGCATAGCCCTATTCAGCCTGATATCATGACATTAGCAAAGGCTCTCGGTAATGGTGTCCCTATTGGTGCTTGTCTTGCACGAGGCAAAGCATGTAATTTATTTGGCCCTGGTAAGCATGGATCAACATTTGGGGGAAATCCTTTAGTCTGTGCAGTAGGTTCAGCGGTGATTGATACTATGCAAGCAAATAATTTAGTTGAGCATGCTAATAAGATGGGTGTGTATCTAGCCGCAAAGTTAAAGTCTAGTTTAAGTAAATATAAAGAAGTAGTTGATGTGCGTGGCCGTGGTTTGATGATAGGGGTAGAGTTAGATAGGCCAAGTATGGAGCTAGTAACGATAGGGCTAAAAAATAATTTATTATTTAATGTTACTTTCAATAAGGTAGTGCGTTTGCTGCCACCTATTATTTTAACTGAGCCAGAAGCAGATGAATTGGTAAGACGTTTAGATAAGTCTATTGCTGAGTTTTTGCAGTATAATTAAGGGGTTAGTTTGCCTGCATATCCTGTGCAGGCAAATCTCAGTTACAATAAAGGAGGAGTGGGAGGATACCTATGCGCTTTCTTTTATTGATACTAACATTATGTTTCAGTCTAACAACGATGGCCTATGAGCTGAATGGTAGCGCTGAATCATTAGGTAATGGTCGTTATACGGTTACCTTGCATGATGATGCAGGGAAAGTATTTATAGGGACGGCCACTGATCAGGGCAATAGCGTGTTGAGTGTGATAGTCCATAGCCAGGATGGTGCAACATTCACAGGCTCTGCGATGGATAGCGAAAGTGATGAGTATAATTTGAAGCTAAAGGATACAGCAACTGGTAATCCTGCTAGTGGTATATTAGAAATACACTTTCACTAACTGGCTATATTGTTAATGTGTTAACGATTTGTTTAGCAAAGAAAAAGGTTGGTTCATCAGATGCAATCTCAATTAACGGGCATGATAGCCCTGGCTACGCGCCATGTGAGCGATATTTTATCTATGGCTGTGATGCATGCTAGTACGGAGCCTGCATTGATTGTGGCAGATAAGCAGTGTGAGCTTGCTCAGATATTATCAGAGGCATATCGAATATGTTTGCCTAATGCTAAATTTATCGATTTTGATGCGGTCACTCAGGCAGAAGTCATGGCTGCGATTGATGAGTTGGTGGCGACAAATTTAGTGGTGCTTATTCAGTCAACTAGTTTTCGCTTAGAGGCCTATCGTATACGTATTGAATTATTTGCACGCTCATTGAAGGTCATTGAGCATCCACACCTCTCTCGTATGTCTGAGCTTGAACAGCAGTATTATATTAATTCGTTAGCTTATGATGCGGATTACTTCCGCCATACCGGTAAGGCATTAAAAAACCTAATTGACCATGCTAAAGAAGGGGTGATTGATAGTGGTGGTGAATATTTAGTATTTGGCTCTGAGTTTGAGCCAGCAAAATTAAATATTGGTGATTATAG
Organism: uncultured Coxiellaceae bacterium; assembly: GCA_964480845.1. Taxonomy (GTDB): domain Bacteria; phylum Pseudomonadota; class Gammaproteobacteria; order DSM-16500; family DSM-16500; genus Aquicella. Next base: position 4,759 of record CAYZRM010000049.1, read on the forward strand.
TGGAATGAATAATATTGGCGGCCAATTTCCTATTGGTGAGGTCTTTACCGAAGCTAAAGATTTAGAATGTGTTAATGGTCGTGTACGTGTCTTTGCTTTTGGTGATACGACGTTTACGGTGAATAAGCCAGAAAAGCCATTAACATTAGTGATTAGTAAAGGTCGGGTGGTTGATGTAATTGATTCTACTGCTGAGTTCGATACTGTTTTAGATAACATCCGTGCCGATGAGGGTGAAGTAATGGTGCGTGAGTTAGGATTTGGTTTGAATCGTGCTTTTTCAAAAAATAGAACAGTGTGTGATATTGGTACATATGAGCGTATGTGTGGCATTCATCTGTCTTTGGGCGCTAAGCACGGTGCTTATAAACGTAATCAATTTAAAAAAGCTAGACACCATGTTGATATCTTTGCGGTAACTGAGCAGGTCTTTTTGGATGATAAGCTGGTATATAGTCAAGAATCATGGCAGGTTTAAAGGTGGCTTGATGTCACCGCATTTTCTTGCTGAATGGTTTTCTTTTAGATTGGGGTTATTTTGATTCCTTTTAGGAAATATAGAGTGCTTATTAAGTAGTGAGTCAATATCAAAGTAAGCTAGAAAGTCAGTAACAAACTCTTTGTGATTAATGCTTATTTCGTTGGAAGGATTTTTTAAAATATTTTCACAGAATTTAATGAATAGATAGCTATCAAATTCTTTTAATTCCATTGTCTCTAGTGATCGCATTAGGTAGTCAGCTAAAAAACTTCCCGCCTTATGCTCATTCAGTGGTAGATATTGAGAGTGTAAGGTATTTGATGGTAAATCTAAGCAGTTAACTAGTGTTAGTATTATCTCTATGCTGGTGGTATCGCAAGCATCCATACATAGATCTCTGAGTGCTTTCATGACAACTACCATAAAGTAATCAATGATATGCTTGGGTATCAGTGACCGAGCCAGATAGTGATAGTAAATATCATGCACAGCCAATGAAAGTGGTCCATAGCAGCCATGTGCTTCGCGTAAGTTATTCTTAACGAATTGAGCCGAGTGTAAATTTGCTGGGTGCATACCTAATCGATGAAAATCTTCATATAACGTAATATCTGTTAATCGACCGAAAATAGGTATGAGTTTAATGTCGCTATTGGGATTGTATATTTTTATTAGCCACTGTAGTAGTGCAACGGGTGGTATAATTAATACCTGACCTGCTTCAGTATTAATGATTTGAATAGGGGTTGCTACGCGATTTTTTTCACTAGGATGCCGAAAGTATGGGTAGACTGGCGGCGCATGAAGGTCGAATAACAAACTGTGTTTATCTGATGATTTGGCATAATCAAGATCTGGAATTGAAATAATCATTAGCCAGCTATTTACCCCAGTAAAACTCAAATAGGCTTCTTTCATTTCATTAAGAGTGACATGAGGGTAGTGTATTGCCAGGGTTCGTAGGTAGCTCATCAATATGTCATCATTGCATTCGATGTCTTCACGGTTTAATACTTTCAGAGGGAGATCATCGCATTGCTGTTGTGCCAGCAAGTACAAATAAGCTTGTAAAAAGCTCTCCATGCTGAGCTCTTGATGTACTGCTAAATAAGTAAGCCAGATTTCACATTGGCTAGTAAAGAAGATAGGGTTGAGTGGGTCACCACTGCTTAGAGCCTCTTTAACCATAGAGAGCTTTTCTGCATGTAAATGAGGGTCAAATTCGTCAACTAGTTTTTTTAGCTTACTTTTCGATACATATTTTAGCAACATTGGTGCTTTCTCTTGGTTTTAGATCTGTCAAAAATTCACTCTGATATTTTTTCTAAAAAATGTTGTGTATGAGCATGAATAAAATCTAACAAAAGTCTCGTACGTTTTGGTAGCGCTTGTTGATGAGGGTATATCGCGTATAAATGATAGTTTCCCCAATCATATTGTTGTAACACTGGATATAGCTGCTGTTGTTGTAATGCACTTTTTACATGAAGCTCTGTAAATTTTCCTATTCCGCAACCTGCCACACAAGCTATTAGGCCACTTTCAATGTCATTCACATTAAACTTTGGATTTAACATGATAGTGCTGCTTTTGCCATCATATTCATAAGCCCATTTTTCTTGATCTGAAATATGATTATTATCTGAATAGTTAATGATTGTATGATTGAGCAGATCATTGCAATCTTTAGGCTTGCCATATTTTAATAAATAATCAGGGCTTGCATATAACCCAATCTTTTCTTTAAAAAATGTTTTCATTTGCATATTGCTATCTTGTAACGTCGTGTCTTCTAAATAACCCGCACCACGAATGACTAAATCTAGCTGTGATTTAATAAGGTCCAACTTTTTATTATTAAGTATTAAATCAATTTTAATATCATTAAAGTCACTCAGGAACTTCATAATAATCGGTGTTAGATAATGCCTGCCAAAATAAAGAGGTGCACTAATGCGAATGGTACCTTTGGGTTTCTTTGCGGACGATTGAATCAAGCTAATAGCGGAGTCTAATTCTTGCTTTATGCGTCTAGCATGTTGCCAAAATAACTCTCCTTCGGGTGTTAAATGCAATTGGCGTGTGGTGCGCGTAATCAGTGTAACCCCAAGATCTAATTCTAATTGTGCTATACGCCGGCTGATTAATCCGTTAGATAATCCCAGGTGTTTTGCTGCGTGACTAAATCCGCCTTGCTGTACTACAGCAACAAATATAGCTGTGTCGTCTAAAATGCCCATACAATTATGTCTAAATAGTAAAATATGTTGTGATTTATAGAGTATTGTTTACTAAAAAGCAATAGATTAGAGTGGTAAAAAATAAAACAAAGGTGTGCGACCATGAAATTTAATCATTTATCACTGATATTAGTTTTAATCGTCGCAGTCAATAGTATTTTTATTATTAGATTTATTATGGACTTAATTAAGCATAGCGATGAGTGGCGGAATGACAAAGGTAATGCACTGCTTCTGGCTTTTTCTTCAACAATAATTTTTTTCTTTTCATCATTTGGTATTTGCGATTTTGCAGTTTCAACCATATTTTACAGGATGAAGAAGTTAGTCTCAGATAAAAAATTACCAGGAACGTTAAATACACAGTGTGTTATTCCTGTTGCTGTAATGGCATTAACATTTATTTCTTCCATTAAAGTAGATTTGGTCACATTAACAACATGTATTGTTTCACAAGTTGTTGGCGCTTATGTAGGCCCAAGATTTGTAGTGAAGCTTTCTACAGATTTAATACGAAAGGTAATTGGAATAGCATTATTTATTGCTGCTTTCTTTATTGTCGCAGGCAAGCTTCACTGGATGCCTGCTGGTGGAATGTCTATAGAATTGCATGGAATAAAATTATTGATAGCTTCTGCTGGTTTGTTTCTATTTGGTGCGTTAAACAATGTGGGCATTGGTTCTTATCCATTAACAATGGCAACTTTATATGCATTAGGGATGAGCCCTTTAGTATCATTCCCTATTATGATGGGCGCCTGTGCATTTTCAACCTCCATTGGAAGCATACAATTTATCAAATACGGGGAATACAGCAGAAAAATCACCTTGTTTACTTCCACCTTCGGTGTCTTAGGTGTGCTGATAGCAGTTTATTTTATCAAAACATTAAATGTTTCATGGCTGCAATGGATCATCGCAGCTATTTTATTTTACACCAGTATTAGTATGTTAACTCGAGAAATCAATTTCAAATTACTTAGAATGAAATTTATGTCCAAATTGGGAGAAATGACATGAAGCGATTGCAATCAAAAATTGTCCTTATCACAGGTGGGACCCAATCGATTGGAGCAGCGATTGCTGCATTGTTTAATGAGCATGGTGCACAAGTGATGATTGCTGGTAGAAGGCCACTAGAAGAGGGGGCATTAGTCGCTGAAAAAATTGGATCAAATGTTACCTATGTAAAATTAGATGTTACCAAAGAGCAAGAATGGCAAGCTGCGATGACCAAAATTAAAAAAGAATATGGCAGATTGGATATTTTGGTCAATAATGCGGGGATTGAATATCCATCTTATGATACAGAAGCGCCACAAAATCCAGAATATTGTTCCTTAGCTGATTGGCAGGCAGTGCATCGTGTTAACCTAGATGGTGTTTTTCTAGGATGTAAATATGCAATTGATATGATGAAAAGTAATCCTAATTCAGCGATTGTTAATATAGGGTCGCGCTCAGGCTTGGTTGGTGTGCCATCTTCCGCAGCATATTCTTCAAGCAAAGCGGCTATTCGTAATTACACAAAAACAGTTGCTCTATATTGTGCTAATAATAACTATCCTATTCGTTGTAATATTGTTCATCCCGGTGCAATTTTAACGAAAATGTGGGATAAAGAGTTAGGGCACGATGAGTTGCGTGAGCATAGAATCGCAGAATTTAGTAAAAATATTCCTCTTAAACGCATGGGGACTTCTTTAGATGTTGCTTATGCAGCCTTGTATTTAGCCTCTGATGAATCATCATTTATGACGGGTGCTGAGATACTATTAGATGGTGGAATCATGGCGGGTAGTGCGGCTTCCGCTAATGAAACAGTGATTGATGTTGCTGAATGAAAGTAAGTAAGAATGTTTTTTTAAAATAAAAAAATACAAATGGCGACAGCTATTAACTGAGCAAAAATCTATTCATGTGTCACGTATTGTCATGAGTCTTGCTTCTGTTTATGCCCAACCTTATCCAGATAGGCCGAAGAATTCGCTCTATTCGCGAAAAGAAAGGCTATTCTCAGGATGAATTTGCGGCAGCGACACAGCTTGGTCGCGGCTATGCTGGGCGTGTTGGGAGGGGTGATCAAGATGTATCCACTCAGAGTTTAATCCAGATGACTCTTACACTTGAGGTAGGGGCTGGCGAATTATTCCCGTCTCTTCAAGAGCTTAAAACCCCCTATCAAAAAAGATTAGACAAGACTGATTGAATTTAAATTATAACTAATTTACCATGGTTTATCTTTTTTAAATAAACTAGGTATAATTGGTTATAATTATGGACCCATTTCTTAATCCCTATGCTCCTGGTGCAGGGGCTCCGCCACCTGAATTAGCGGGGCGTGATGAACTCCTTAATAAGGCATCAATCGCTTTGCGCCGAATCGCTTCTGGCCGTTTTGGGCGTAGTATTATTTTGACTGGTTTACGTGGTGTTGGGAAAACAGTTCTGCTTAATCGTATCCGTCAGGATGCGGAAGCGGCAAAAATTATTACTGTTCGTATTGAGGCCCCAGAAGGCCGTTCTCTACCATCTTTATTAGTACCAGGATTAAAAACCGCAATCCTAAAACTTCATAGAGGAAAGGCCGCAGCAGATTTGGCTCTTCGTGGATTGCAAGCGCTTGCGAGTTTTGTGTCAGCAATGAAAGTGAAATATAGTGATGTTGAAGTAAGTCTTGATATTGAATCAAACACAGATTTTCCAATCACAACTAATCTTGATGAGGGGTTATCTCAGCTATTTCAGGTTGTTGGTGCTCTCGCAAAGGAAAAGAAAACAGCAATTGTTTTGTTTATTGATGAAATTCATGTTTTAGATGAAAAACAACTAGCGTCTTTAATAATGGCATTCCACGTAGCTTCTCAAGACGCATTGCCAATAACGATGGTGGCTGCTGGTTTGCCACAAATACCATCACAAATGGGTGAAGCAAAAACATATGCAGAAAGGCTATTTGAGTTTCACCATATCGGTAAACTTAATTCTGACGCCGCAATTCAGGCACTTGTTGTTCCAGTAGAAAAATTAGGTGTTCAATACAAAAAAGATGCTTTAGAAGAAATAATAAAACAGACTGAAGGATATGCGTATTTTTTACAAGAGTGGGGAAAGCACATCTGGGATATTGCAGAGATGTCGCCCATCACAGCAGAGAATGCAAAAGATGCAACAAGCGAGGCTCTTACTGACCTTGATGCTAGTTTTTTTCGGGTTAGGTTTGACCAGCTTACGCCTATGCAAAAACGGTATCTTAGAGCGATGGCTGAATTAGGTCCAGGCCCACATGCATCTGGGCAGATTGCATCAGTTCTAGAAAAACGTGTTACCGATTTGGGCCCTGTGCGCGAGCAGCTTATTAGTAAAGGATTAATTTATAGCCCATCATTTGGTGAAACTGCATTTACTGTTCCATTGTTTGATTCCTTTATGAAACGAATGATGAAAGAGTTTTAATATTATTAAAATTAAATAAAAAATAAAAATGAACTTATGAATAAAATTGAAACATTAAAATCCAGTGAATTAATAAAAATAGGGGTATGATCTAATCATGCCTATTTTATGCATGGTTTGTGGTGGCGCAGTTGTTGGCACCCATCACCGCAATGTTGATCTAAAATCGTACTAAAGAAGCCGTCTTCAGGGACAAAATACTGCTGGGATATGGAAAAAATGATAGGATCCATCATCATAAACAAGATTATCGTTAAAAGTTAGACAAGGGAAAACTGCATGACAAGTTTACAACAGCGAGCCGCCTTGCAGCGCCAAATTTGGGCCATAGCCAACGATGTACGCGGCTCAGTAGACGGCTGGGATTTCAAGCAATACGTTCTCGGCACCCTTTTTTATCGCTTTATCAGCGAAAACTTTGCTCTCTATATTGAAGCTGATGACGAAAGCATTCATTACGCTGAGCTTAGTGATAAGGTGATCACACCCGAGATTAAAGACGATGCCATTAAAACCAAGGGTTACTTCATCTATCCCAGTCAGTTGTTTACTAATGTTGTCAAAAACGCCAATACCAACGAAAGTCTTAATACCGACTTGGCCGCCATCTTTACCGCTATCGAAGCCTCAGCCAATGGCTACCCGTCTGAAAGCGACATTAAAGGCCTGTTTGCTGATTTCGACACGACCAGTAATCGCCTCGGTAATACGGTTAAAGATAAAAACCTGCGTTTAGCGGCGGTCTTGAAAGGCGTGGCAGGTTTGGATTTTGGCCATGATTTTTATGAAAAGCATGATGCTGCCCAGATTGATCTATTCGGCGATGCCTATGAATTCCTTATCTCTAACTATGCCGCTAATGCCGGTAAATCCGGTGGTGAATTCTTCACGCCACAGCATGTATCCAAGTTAATTGCCCAGCTTGCTATGCACAAGCAAACCAGCGTCAATAAAATTTACGACCCTGCTTGTGGTTCTGGTTCACTTCTGCTGCAAGCTAAAAAGCACTTTGATGCGCATATCATTGAAGAAGGTTTCTTCGGCCAAGAGATCAATCACACAACCTACAACCTGGCCCGTATGAACATGTTTTTGCATAACATCAATTACGACAAATTCAATATACAGATAGGCAACACCCTGACTGACCCACACTTTGGGGACGAAAAACCTTTTGATGCCATCGTCTCTAATCCGCCGTATTCAGTGAGGTGGATGGGTAGTGATGATCCAACGCTGATTAACGATGACCGCTTTGCCCCTGCCGGTGTGCTTGCACCCAAATCCAAGGCCGACTTCGCTTTTGTGTTGCATGCGCTTAATTATCTTTCCAGTAAAGGCCGTGCAGCGATTGTTTGCTTCCCTGGTATTTTTTATCGTGGCGGTGCCGAGCAGAAAATTCGCCAATATTTGGTAGATAACAACTATGTAGAAACCGTGATTTCACTGGCCCCCAACCTGTTTTTTGGCACCACTATCGCGGTAACTATTCTGGTGCTCTCCAAACACAAAACAGATACTAACATCCAGTTTATTGATGCCAGTGGTTTATTTAAAAAAGAAACCAATAACAATATTCTAACCGATGAACACATCAAAGAAATCATTGCGGTATTCGATAGCAAAGAGAGCGTTGAGCATTTTGCTAAATCGACTCCGTTTGAGCAAATTGCCGCAAATGATTACAACCTGTCGGTGAGCAGCTATGTGGAAGCCAAAAATAATCGCGAATTGATAGACATTACCAAATTGAATGCCGAGCTAGAAACGACGGTCGCTAAAATTGATCAGTTGCGTAAAGATATTGATGTCATTGTTGCTGAGATCGAAGGCGGGGGCGGTAAGTGTGAGTGATATCATCATCTATACCACTGATGACGGTGCCACCCGGATTGACCTGCAACTTGAAAGCGGTACCGTCTGGCTGTCGCAACGACAGATTGCTGAGCTGGATGAACGGGCAACTGTCAACCAGCAGTTGACAGTTCAAATAGAGGGCAGGCAAGAAGTCTCGCGTAGTATCACTCTTCATGACCTCGTTTCCGCCGGGCGCAAATTACTGGACAACGCCGGCAAGATTTCCCATGTACAGGCGCAAAGCAAAGCCAAACATGAATACCAGGCATACAAGGCTAAAACGCTGGCAAGCGTGGAGCGAGATTACTTGAAGACCCTTGCCACGCTGGAAAATCAGGCCAAGAAAGAGAGTCGTAAAAAATGAGCCAC
>CAYZRM010000050.1:0-4002 GCA_964480845.1 uncultured Coxiellaceae bacterium
GCAGAAATACGACATAAATCAATGAAGAAGCTAGGTAACAAACCCAGTCCTAACGCTGCCATGCCATTTAAACTAATCGCCACCATCATATCCTTAGAAGCAATAATAGGCGTTTTAGCAGCACTGTCAGTTGGTTCCTCAAAGTACATTAACATCACCACTCGCAAATAGTAGTAAGCACCAATGAGCGCAAATATCATGGTCACGACAGCTAACCATACTAAATTAGCCTGCACCAAGGCTTCTAATAACCCTAATTTGGCCATAAAGCCTACTGTTGGCGGTACCCCAGCCATGGAGAATAATAAAAGCAGCATGATAAAAGCTAACCACGGATTTCTTGCATTCAAGCCACGGTAATCGTCTAACTGGTCAAACTCCCCACCATCTCGACTTAGAATTGAAATCACCGCAAAGGCACCTGCTGCCACTAATACATAAGTGGAAATATAAAACATCGCAGCTGAATAACCTTGTGAAGAATAAGGCCCAGCAATCACACCTAATAAAGTGTAACCAATGTGAGAAATAGAAGAATAAGCTAGTAGACGCTTCAGACTAGTTTGTGCAATCGCCAATATGTTACCCAAGCCCATGGAAAGCACAGAAATAACAATCAGCATATTAGACCAATCAAACTGCAAGCTAGGCAATGCCTGCACCAATAAACGAATAGTAATTGCAAAAGCTGCTACTTTCGGTGCACTGGCAATAAACAAGGTGGTTGGAGTAGACGCACCTTGATAGACGTCTGGCACCCACATATGAAAAGGTACCGCGCCAAACTTGAAGATCAATCCTGCCAATAAGAAAATCAATGCGACAACAGGGACGATAGTATGATTATTCTGAATTAACTGTGCCACTTGAGCCAGTTGAATACTGCCGGTTAAACCATAAAACAATGAAATACCATACAACAAGAAGCCGGATGCAAATGAACCTAGTACAAAATATTTCATCGCCGCTTCTGTTGCAATACTAGATTCTTTGTACAAGGCAACCATGGCATATAAGCACAAAGATAATAACTCCAACCCTAGGTAGATGGTTAAGAAGGTATTAGCTGAGGCCATAATCGACATGCCTAATACAGAAAACAAGCCTAATAAATAGTATTCTGTACCGGCGATTTTACGTGACTTCACCTGATCTCGCGCATAAATAAACGCAAAGAAACTGAATAAGTAAATAAACAGTTTAGACAACACCGCCAACTTATCCACCACATAATTGCCACTAAACGTCACAATAGGTGCAGGATAATCATGGTATTGGGGTAGCGTCATAGCAAAGGCAAGGACCAAACTAGCCTGTACAAAGATAAAGGTCAGATACCGATAACGCGATGGTAAAAACACGTCAGTCAGCAAAATAACGCAAATAGCACAAAGCAGAAAAATTTCCGGTAGTGCTGCAATCCACTGTGTCATGCCAAAATCCATAAGTTACCTCACGCAAACAAACTGGTTGGCATGTTATACGCCAATTCAGGTGGAATAATTTGTAAAAGTAGATGTCCAATCGTGACTTTCATCACATCAATCAAGGGTTGAGGATACAAGCCAACCACAAATACACCTGCTGCTAACAGGATATAATTGATCTTTTCTGCCACAGTGACATCCTTAAAGCCTGCAACAGCTTCACTCGTAACCGGGCCAAAGAAAACTCGCTTGTACAACCACAAGGTGTAAGCAGCACTTAAAATCAATGTGAATGCTGCAAATAAGGCTACCCAGAAATGCGCTTGGAAGGCACTCATAATAATCATGAATTCACCCACAAAGCCTGCTGTACCAGGTAAACCAACATTAGACATAGCAAATAACATATAAAATGCTGCAAAAATAGGCATGGTATTTGCAACACCGCCGTAATCTTTAATTAAACGACTGTGATTGAAGTGGCGATCGGCCAACATACCTATTCCTAAGAACATGGCACCAGAACCGAATGCGTGCGCAATCATCTGGATCACCGCACCCTCTAAGCTCATATAAGCATCTTGCAGGGTATGTAAATGCTCAACAATGTCATACACCATGAAGCAACCTAGCGTAGCAAAGCCCATGTGAGCAATAGAAGAATAAGCAACCAACTTTTTCATATCTTTTTGCACGATAGCAATCAAACCGATATAAACTATCGCAATCAAGGATAAGAGTATCATTAGCCACGCTAACTCTGAGCTAGCATGCGGTGCAATAGGCATACTAAAACGTAAGAAACCATAAATACCCAATTTCAGCATCAACGCAGCCAATACCACAGAACCACCGGCTGGTGCTTCTGTATGCGCATCAGGTAACCATGTATGCACTGGCCACATAGGTACTTTTACCGCGAACGCTACTAAGAAACTGAGGAATAGCCAGCGCTGCACATTAGCCGACAAAGGTAAGCCATAGAAATTTTCTATCATGAAGCTGCCTGTTTGGTTGTACAAGTAAATCAAACCAACCAACATTAAGATAGAACCAGAGAACGTAAACAAGAAAAATTTAATAGAAGCATACGAGCGATTAGCGCTCCCCCACATACCAATAGATAAGTACATAGGAATCAACATACCTTCCCAAAATACATAGAATAAAATCGCATCCATTGCACAAAATACGCCAATGATCATACCTTGTAGGATCAAAAACGCAGCCATGTACTGAGAAACACGTAACTTAATTGCCTGGCAGCCTGCTATCACGACTAATAGGCCTGTGAAGTTAGTTAAAATCACCATCAGCAAGGAAATACCGTCTACGCCTAATGCATAGTGTGTTTGGTAAGCACGTATCCATAGAACATTTTCAACAAACTGCATATCCCAACGGCTAGGATCAAAACTCATATAAAGCGGAATACACAACAGCAGGTTAATCGTACAAACAGCCACGGCTATTGCACGTGCCTTATTTGCATGTTGATCGCCGCCCATACAAAGTACTAATACTGCACCAAGAATTGGCAACCAAATTAACATGCTTAAAATGGGAAGTTGAGCCAACATTCCTAAAATCCTCCCACAAACCAAACTAAGAATACTAAAACACCCAAGACCATTGCTAATGCATAGTGGTATAAATAACCCGTTTGTAGTTTACGCCCTATTTGTGCTAAGCGTTGAATACCACGTCCACTACCATTCACAACAGCACCATCAATCATTTTCACATCACTGACTTCATAGAACACATTACCCAGCTCTTTTGTGCCACGAACAAAAACGACATCATTCAATTCATCAAAGCCGTATTTGCGAACCAAAATAGAATAGATCCAAGAAAAGCGTTTTTTGAAGAAGGTAGACCAGCTTGGGAATGCGACAGAAAACAACCAAGCAGCAAAAATACCTGCTAAGGATAACCAGAAAGTAAGCTTGGTACCGGCATCCAACGCCATAATGACAGAACCACGGTAGTGATGAGCCATTTCTGCTATCACATTATGTTCAGGTAACACGAAAATTGAATTACCTAGTAACGATGGCTGAGCAAACAACATAGGGCCCACCAATATTTTACCAATTACCAAACTAGGGATTGCTAATGCCACTAATGGGAACAGAACCACCCATGGTGACTCCTTGATATGCCCAGCTAACGAAGCATCTGTTTTATTCGTTGTGTGGAAGGTCATGAATAGTGCACGGAAAGTATAAAGAGGTGTTACAAAAGCACCAGCTAGTACACAGTAGTAGGCATAAACTGCCCCAGGTATCTGACTTAAATGTACAGCATCAATAATGGCGTCTTTGGAATAATAGCCAGAGAACGGTGGGATAGCTGATAATGCTAATGATCCGACTAAGAAAGTCAGATAAGTAACCGGTAAGAAACGCACCAAGCCACCCATTTTACGCATATCTTGTTCATGGTGTAATGCAATAATCACAGAACCTGCTGCCAAGAATAATAAAGCCTTGAAGAAAGCATGAGTCACTAAGTGGAAAATAGCAGCATCATAGGCAGACGCGCCCAGCCCTACCGCCATATAACCTAATTG
>CAYZRM010000050.1:4102-12974 GCA_964480845.1 uncultured Coxiellaceae bacterium
TGATAGCTAATGGAACCAAACACAGCCAAAATAGCTGCTATGGCTAATACAAATGCGATATCACCAACACGATTAACTAAAAAGGCTTTCAAGCTACCTTCAGTGGCTTTTTCTCTTTGAAACCAAAAACCAATCAATAAGTAAGAAACTAAACCAACACCTTCCCAGCCGAAAAACATTAGCAAGAAATTGTTTGCTAATACCAACGTTAGCATGGCAAAAGTGAATAAAGAGACATAGCTAAAAAAGCGTGTGTATCCATCATCCTCTGCCATATAACCGATGGTGTAGATGTGTACCATGAAGGAAACAAATAACACAATCATACACATGGTCACACTTAAGCGATCTACCAAAAAGGCAATATCAAAGTGCAAAATACCAGCCGTTGCCCACGTATAGAAACTACCTTCCACTGCTGGCTGACCATCGACAACAATTGCCTTAAACAAATAACAAGCTAAGAAGAAGGCAATACCAACAAACGCAATGGCTACTCTATGTGTTGCTGTGCGGCCTATCTTCTTACCTAATAAACCAGCAATCAATGCGCCTGCAAGCGGTAACAGGGTTAATGTTAGTGCAATCGAGATGAGAGGATTATCCACGTTCATTATCCTTTTAAAGCATCGAGATTTTGGACTTCAATGGTATGACGCTTACGATACATCACCACTAAAATTGACAAACCAATCGCAGCTTCAGCAGCCGCTACCGTTAATACAAAAAAAGACAAATGCTTGGCCAATGTAATTACCCAAGAAATAGGAGAAAGCAATAAAATTGGTATTCACTGCCAGGAGAATTAACTCTATAGACATTAGCAAGACGATAATGTTCTTGCGATTCAACACAATGCCCGCCAGCCCTAGACCAAACAGGAGTGCCGCAACAATTAGAAACTCAGTTAAGGATATCATATTACTCACCTTGTTTTGGTTCAGATGGCATTTTAATTAAACGCACACGATCTTCTGGACGAACAGAAACCTGCCGATTGATGTCTTGTGATTTACGACGAACAGCACCTCGGTGGGTTAAGGCAATCGCAGCTACCATAGCAGACAAGAGCAATGCACCACCAATCTCAACAGGATACACATAATCGGTGTAAAGCAATGTACCTACCTGTGCTAAGTTACTGTAATCAGCAGGCTCCGCTGCTGGCGCTGGCATTTGTAAAATACCAAAGTATTGCGGTGCCAGAGCCGCTATCGTTAAGGCAGTCACTAGCACCACAATAACCAGACCCACAGGCAAATAACGAACGAAACCGCCCAACCTAGCCTCGCGATTAATATTAAGCATCATCACGACGAACAAGAATAAAGTCATGACAGCGCCCACATAAACTAATAATAAAATAAGAGAGAGAAATTCAGCTCTTAGCAACATCCAAACACCAGCCATTGCAAAGAAAGTGACAACTAGTGCTAAAACACTGTGAACAGGATTGCGCGCACTAATGACCACCAAAGCAGAACCCACTGCCACAGCGGAAAAAAGATAAAATATAATATGCAAGGGTGTTAATAGTTCAACCATACTGCTCACCTAAATTTAATCAATTCATTAATACCGTCATTGCGAAGGTAACGAAACATCGCCATTATCGATAATTTTTATCTGCTGCCCTATCTTTAGCAATATCTGCCTCGTACTTATCGCCTATTGCCAATAGCATATCTTTTGTCATCACATTCTCGCCACGGTTTTCCATGTGATAATCACTCATATTGGTTAATACAATGGAATCCACAGGACATGCTTCCTCACAAAAGCCGCAATAAATACATTTAAATAAATCAATATCATATTTAGTGGTACGACGCGTACCATCTTCACGTGGCTCAGAATCAATAGTAATCGCTAATGCTGGGCAAACCGCTTCACACAATTTACATGCAATACAACGCTCTTCACCGTTAGGATAGCGGCGTAAAGCATGCAATCCTCTAAAGCGGGAGGATGTTGGTGTTTTTTCATCTGGGAATTCAATCGTAATCTTATTTTTAAAAAAATATCGATTTGTTAGTTTCATACCAACTAACAAGTCCCACAATGTGAAGGTTTTTACATATTGCATAATACGTCGCAACATAAAGGCCTCTCTTAAGCAAACCAAGGCGCTAGCTGGCATTGCACAGCTAATGCAGTTAACACCACCCACACTAATGTTAGCGGGATAAATACTTTCCAACCTAAACGCATAATTTGGTCATAACGGTAACGAGGAAAGGTTGCTCTAAACCATAGATAGCAATACAGGAAGATGCTAATTTTGAGCAATAACCAAATAGGGCCGGGCACAAAAGCAGTCCATGCGTCTAAATAAGGAATCCCTTGGAAGGGAGATAACCAGCCACCTAAGAATAAAATAGAAATCAGGCCTGAAATTAATACCATGTTTGCATATTCAGCAAAGAAGAATAATGCAAACGTTACACCAGAATATTCCACATGGAAACCAGCAACAATTTCTGACTCCCCTTCGGACATGTCAAATGGCAAACGATTGGTTTCGGCCACACCAGAAATCCAATACACAATAAAAAGAGGAAATAATGGTAACAAATACCAATGTAAAATACCGCCGTTTTGCGCCAATACAATTTCTTGGAAATTCAAGGAACCGGCTGCAATCATGACACCGATCAGCGAAAAACCCATGGCAATTTCGTAAGAAATATTTTGTGCAGCAGCACGAATAGCGCCAAACATCGCGTATTTTGAATTAGATGCCCAGCCCGCAATTAAAATACCGTAAACACCTAAAGATGAAATAGCAAAGGCATACAAAACACCTGCATTGACATTCGCAATAACCATGCCTTGATCAAAAGGAATCACCGCCCAAGCAACCAGCGCTATACCAAAGCTTAAAGAAGGTGCCAACACAAACAAAAAGCGATTGGAAGCCGTTGGAACAATAATTTCCTTACCCAATAGCTTTAACATATCTGCAAATGGCTGCAATAAACCGCGTGGACCAACACGATTAGGCCCTTTACGTACATGCATAAAGCCTATGACTTTACGTTCAAAGTAAGTCAGGTATAGCACGATGACGACTAGAGCTAATAAAACAGCCACTACTTTTAGAACAATAGTACCGACTAATAATAAACTTTCTAGCATTACTAAGTCCTTTCTATTTCAACAGCGCCAAATAAATTACCCAGACCATTGGTTGCAGCAATACCGCCAGCCACCCACACGGCATCTAATGCCACATCATTATCCAATTGAACAGATAAATGAGCTTCACCAACTGCTTGCTTCACTTTCACCGTTGAGCCATCAGTGATGCCTAATTTTTTTGCCGTTTCTGTATGCAAACGCAATAGGGAAACATCACCCTCCATCAGCGTTTGCGCTGTTTGCAATGGCTCTGCTCTTCTTAACAAGCTGTCTAACGCATAAATCGGTAGATCACCAATACGTGTTAATCCTGTTTGTGCTGTTAACGTAAACGAGGATGGTTGTTTGAAATCAGCTGCTATAGGAGCCATTTTTTCAACGATTGTACGAACTTCATGCCTAATCTCTTCTGAACTTTCATAGTCAAAGCCAGTTAAGTTTAAGAAATTAGCGAGTACACGTAATACCTTCCACGCTGGTCGGCTTTCACCTAGGCTAGTTGCAACGCCATTAAAGCTTTGCCAATCACCTTGCGCATTGATAAATGTACCTGATGTTTCGGTGAAAGGAGCAATAGGCAGAATAATATCAGCATGCTGCATTAAACTTTCATTTCTAAACATGGAAAAGGCAATGACAACCTCTGCTTGTTGCATTGCTTTCACCGCTAATGCTGCATTAGCAGTATCAAACTCAGGTTCTACGTTTAATAGCATATAACCCTTACGAGGATGCTGCAGCATGTCGTTAGCACTGAGTCCGTGCTCATTTAGCGCTAGACCACCAGCCACACGATGCGGGATAACACCCGTTAACCACGCACCAGCTGTATTTGCACCATCCGTCATGATATTTAATTTAGCGCCTGTTGTTTCTGCAATGCGAGCGGCCAAAAAGCGTAAGTTAGCAGCATCTTGCTGATGCAATGCTAAGTTACCTAGGATAATGCAGACATTTTGCTTGCCGCGTAACTGTTCTGCTATTTGCTGGATTTGTTCATCCCAGAACGTCAAGCCGCGGGACGACGAGGATAGTGAAGAAGATGACGATAGATTATTCATGAGTGCAGCTAATATCTGCCCTATGTGTTGTGGCGCAACAATCGCCTTAGCATCCACTTTAAAGTTAAAGTGATAATCCATTGGATTGATCACAGCCACTTTTGCACCTTTATTAACAGCCTTACGCAATCTTAATGCAGCAATGGGCTGCTCTTTACGAAGATTAGAACCAATTAACAGCACTGCGTCAGCTTGTTCTAAGTCGCTTAATGTCATCTCGGCACCAGGATAAGCGCCAAAAGAAGCCTGATCACTGGTATCTGTTTCACGTAATCGGTGATCTAGGTGATTAGAACCCAGGCCACGCACTATCCGTTGGAATAAATATAATTCTTCTACTGTTGCATTTGGAGACGCTAGTGCACCGAGCTGATCAGCACCATGTTTAGCAATCAAGGCATGCAAACCGCCGGACGCCAACTCAAAGGCTTCTTCCCAACCAACGACTTGCCATTGGCCATCAATCTTAGCCATAGGCTCTTTTAAACGATCATCATGATAAACACCGGTATAGCTATAGCGATCACGATCTGAAATCCAAGTTTCGTTCACTGCGTTATTTTCACGCGCTACAACGCGCATTGCTTCGCCATTTCGGGTATGTACATTAATGTTTGAACCTAAACAATCATGTGGTGCAACACTAGGCGCTTGCTTTAATTCCCATGCGCGAGCAGTAAAACGATACGGCTTATTGGTTAATGCACCTACAGGACAAAGATCAATCACATTTCCAGATACTTCCGAGACAATCGCTTCTTTCACAAAGGTGGTTACCTCTGTATGCTCACCGCGATTCATCATGCCTAATTCACGCATACCGGCAATTTCACTACCAAAACGCACGCAACGCGAACAATCAATACAACGCGTCATTTCGCTGGCAATTAGTGGGCCAAAATCTTGGATAGGAATAGAACGTTTACATTCATTGTAATTGGAAGATGCATTACCATATCCCATGGATAAATCTTGCAATTCACACTCGCCCCCTTGATCACACACAGGGCAATCTAATGGGTGGTTAATCAATAAAAATTCCATGACCGCACGTTGTGCTGCGATGGTTTTCTCTGATTTAGTAAACACTTTCATACCTGGTGTACAAGGTGTAGCGCAAGCAGGCATCGCTTTAGGTGCCTTCTCCACCTCAACCAAACACATACGGCAGTTAGCTGCTATGGACAAATGTTTGTGGTAGCAAAAACGAGGGATATAAATACCCGCCTCATCTGCCACTTGTATCACCATTTGATTAGGTTGTGCCGTTAAGGTTTTACCATCTATTTCAATTTCGATATCGGCCATGATTATTCTGCCCCCGTACCTGGCATGCAACAACCATGCTCAATGTGGTACACAAATTCATCATAAAAATGCTTCAAACAACCACCAACTGGCCAAGCTGCCGCTTCACCAAATGCACAAATCGTTCGACCTTCAATATTTTTAGCTGCGCGACGTAGATTTTCTAAGTCTGCCATGGTTGCCTTACCGGCCTCAATATCTCGCGACAAACGATACAACCAACCCGTTCCTTCACGGCAAGGCGTACATTGGCCACAAGACTCTTCCATATAGAACTTAGAGATACGAGACAATAACTTGACGATACACACTGTCTCATCTAAGACTATCACCGCACCAGAGCCTAATCCTGAACCTGCCTTTTGAATAGAATCAAAATCCATGTCCAAAGACATCATCACTTCTGCTGGTAAAATAGGCATGGAAGAACCGCCAGGAATAACCGCTTTTAGCTTGCGACCATTCTTGACACCACCAGCCATTTCTAATAAATCTTTAAATGGGGTGCCCAACGGAATTTCATAATTTCCTGGCTTATTAACATGGCCAGTGACTGAGAAAATTTTACAACCGCCGTTATTAGGCTTACCTAATCCAAGAAACCATTCAGGACCTTTTTCTAAAATGACAGGTACCGAGGCATACGTTTCTGTATTGTTAATCGTTGTTGGCCTACCATATAAACCACGAGCAGCAGGGAACGGTGGTTTGAAACGAGGCAAACCACGCTTGCCTTCTAATGATTCCATCAATGCTGTTTCTTCACCACAGATATAAGCACCCGCACCCAGGTGGGCATGTAATTCAAAACTGAAATCAGAACCTAGAATCTTCTGACCCAAAAAGCCAGCCGCTCTCGCTTCATCTAATGCTGCTTGGAAACGCTCATATGGCTCCCAATACTCGCCGCGGATATAATTATAACCAACGCTTGCACCCATGGCATAAGCGCCAATAATCATACCTTCAATCACTTGATGTGGATTAAAACGTAAAATATCACGATCTTTACATGTGCCTGGCTCGCCTTCATCGGAATTACAGAGAATATACACTTGACCTGAACCCGGACGTATAAAGCTCCACTTCATACCGGTAGAAAAGCCCGCACCACCCCGTCCTCTTAAAGCAGATAACTTTACAGCTTCCACTACCTTTTCAGGCGGAATTTTTTCACTCAAAATCTTTTTTAGTTGCTCGTACCCACCGGCGCTTTGATACGTTGCCAGCTTCCAAGGTTCATCCAAGTGCAAAGTACGAAAACAAATTTCATTAGCCATTGTGTTTGCCCTCAAGTGTTGCTAACACTGCATCTATTTTCTCAGGCGACATTTTTTCATAATATTGTTTGCCAATCTGGCAAACGGGCGCAGCAACACAGGCACCTAGACATTCCACTTCTTTGATTGTGAATTTGCCATCAGGTGTATTTTCATTCAAATCCACACCTAATTTTTGCTTTAAGTGCTGGAGTACCGCCTCAGCGCCATTTAAAGAACAAGAGATATTCGTGCAAACGTTAATAACATGTTCGCCAACTGGGCTTAGATAATACATAGTGTAGAAAGTTGCTACTTCATAAACCGCCACTTTGGGCATCTCTAAAAAATCAGCCACCGCATCCATTAATTCTGTCGTTAAGTGTCCATTTTGCTCTTGTACCAAACGCAAGGCTTCAAATACACCAGAACGCTTTTGTTCAGGCGGATAGCGTAAAATCCAGTTTGAGATACGCTCACGAATGTCAGCCGATAATAAAGAAGTTGTCTGTTCGCTCATCGATCAATCTCACCAAATACAATATCCAAACTAGATAAAATAGACACCGCGTCAGCAATCATATGGCCTTTGGTTAATTCCTCAAATCCAGCCAAATGGGGAAATCCTGCTGCACGTACTTTTAGGCGATACGGTTTATTTGCACCATCTGATACTAAATACACACCAAATTCACCCTTAGGATGCTCAATGGCAGCATAGGCTTCGCCCTGTGGCACAATGTAACCTTCAGTCATATTTTTAAAATGATGAATCAATGATTCCATACTGGTTTTCATATCTTCACGTGGTGGTGGCGCAATCTTGTGATCGTCTATCATCACTGGTCCAGGGTTTTGACGTAACCACTCTATACATTGACGAATAATGCGATTAGATTGCCTTAATTCATTGATGCGCACTAAATAACGATCATAGCAATCACCATTAACACCAACTGGAATATCAAAATCTATTTTGTCGTATACTTCATAAGGTTGCTTTTTACGCAAATCCCAAGCAACACCAGAACCTCTTAACATCGGACCCGTGAAGCCTAAAGCAATTGCTCGCTCAGGCGAAATAATACCAATATCAACCGTACGCTGCTTCCAAATACGGTTATTGGTTAACAAGCTTTCGTATTCATCCACTAAGCCTGGGAAACGCTCGGTAAAGGCCCATAAGAAGTCTAGTAGAGAGCCTTCTCTTGTTTCATTTAATTTCGCTACTTCTTTTGCGCTATGCCATTTAGATGCCTTGTATTGTGGCATTCTGTCAGGCAAATCGCGATAGACACCGCCCGGGCGATAATACGTTGCGTGCATACGTGCACCTGAAACAGCTTCGTAGCAATCTAATAAATCTTCACGCTCACGGAAGCAATAGATAAAGACAGCCATACCACCATTATCTAAACTATGTGCACCCAACCATAGCAAATGATTTAGAATGCGGGTAATTTCATCAAACATCACACGGATGTACTGTGCGCGTGTAGGCGCTGTAATACCTAATAGTTTTTCAATTGCTAACACGTAACCATGCTCATTACACATCATGGACACATAATCCAATCTATCCATATAGCCGATAGAATGATTAAATGGCTTACTCTCAGCTAGTTTTTCAGTTGCTCTGTGCAGTAAACCGATATGAGGATCTGCTCGTACAACGGTTTCGCCATCTACTTCTAAAATTAAACGTAGCACACCATGTGCAGCAGGATGCTGAGGACCGAAGTTAAATACGTAATTACGCATTTCCGGTGTTATATTCGTTACTATATCCACTCGTTAATCCCTCTTCTCGCCTAAATAGCGATTGTCATGACGTATTACCTTAGGCTCAAGTACACGTGGCGCAATACTCACAGGCTCATAGACCACACGCTTTAATGTTGCATCATAACGGGCTTCGACTTTACCAATTAATGGGAAATCTTTTCTAAATGGATGTCCCACAAAACCATAGTCTGTTAGAAGACGACGTAAATCGGGATGACCATGGAACAAAATACCGTATAAATCGAAGGCTTCTCTCTCAAACCAATTTGCTGCCGGCCAAAGATCAATAACCGAGTCAACAATAGGCTCTTCATGATC
>CAYZRM010000051.1:0-12930 GCA_964480845.1 uncultured Coxiellaceae bacterium
TAGCAGCTGTTATTTCTATTTTTTACTGGACAGCAAAATGGACGCGTGAATTTGTATATCGTATGTTATTGCCACGCACTAAAGATATGGGAATACGGAATAGTATTGCTATTTTGAGCCAGTATAGTGTGGTGACATTAGGCGCTTTAATTTGCTTACGCGTGCTTGGTATTGATTGGCGTGCTTTGGCAGCAGTTGCCGGTATATTTGCTTTCGGTGTAGGTTTAGGGCTGCGGGATTTGGCTAATAATTTTGTATGCGGCTTTCTTATTTTGCTCGAGAGGCCATTGCGGGTGGGTGATATTGTCAGTGTCAATAATATTGAAGGAGAGGTGACGCATATAGGTGGTCGTGCTGTGACAGTGCGAACATGGGATCATGTTGAGTTAGTTGTACCTAATGCTGAAATATTCAATAAGGCATTTACGAACTGGACAGCAAAAGACAATATTGTGCGTAGTGTGGCACATATCAAAATTAGTCGTCAGGATAATCCACATACCGTTAAAGTGATTATTCAGGCGGTGTTAGCGAACTATAAAGAAATTTTAAATGATCCTCCACCAGAGGTATATTTAAAGGAAATGGATGATACCTTGATTGATTTTGAATTGCGTTATTATGTCAATATACGTGTGGTCAAGTCTCGAGTGAGTGTGATGTCTGCTGTTTTAATGAATATTTGGGATGCATTTGATCAGCATGGTATCAAGGCGCCCCACCCACATCGTGAAATTATTCTGCGTAATCACTCAGATGTTGCAGAGTCAAAGGTGGTGTTGGAAGGAAAGTAACCGCTTAATTCCTATGAGCGGCTAAACAGTTGCCATCCGTGCGTCTGCGGGGATGGCAAGCCGTTCAGGCGATTAAATGAGGATTTTCTGAAACTGTATTACATTTGCCTGCCATTCACCCTTTTCTGTTGGCTTTAAATTTATCAGTCCATCACCTCCAATGGAGGCTGCAAGGCTTTTCATCATCGTATGCATGGTCTCTTCGGGTCGTTGCATGCCAAAATGATTACGTGTTGCTACTGTTGCTATTCCTATTACCTTGTAAGCACTTTGTGGGCTTTGATTTGATTGAAAGAGTGCAATCTGTTTGGCGCTTTTTGCCGGATAATGACCACTGGTGGTGACGCTTTGTTTGTGTAGGTAGTTATTGGCTGTTCTGACGGCAGGTGTGGTACAGCCCGTCAGTGCAAGGCAAAGAGCAATAGTCCAGTATAATGCTTTCATTCTCCGTATCCTTTCTATCTATTCCTTTTCCCTCATCCTAGTAGATTATGACCATGAAGACAATGAGTGTTTTGTTCATTTGAATACGGCATAATGTCTGAAAGTCCCCTTAATGGATAGGTTTTTATGACTGATATTTTAGACATCGTTCGCCATGATTTATTAGAGCCAGCAGGATTAACAGATCAGCAATTGCACAATGTGATTTATCATTTGGCTGGCCGCCAAATTGATTACGCTGACTTGTATTTTCAATCTACATATTCAGAATCCTGGGTATTAGAAGATAGTATTATTAAAGGCGGTAGCTTTGATATTGATCGTGGTGTCGGTGTGCGTGCCATGAGTGGTGAAAAGACGGGCTTTGCCTACGCTGATGATATTATGATGCCAGCACTGGAGCAGGCAGCGCAGGCTGCGCGCAGCATTGCTAAACAAGGTGGGGAGCATGTCGTCAAAGCGTGGCAGAAATTGCCAGGCCATCAATTATATACTCCCACTAACCCACTACAGTCACTGACAGAGAAAGAAAAGGTGGGTATGTTGCAGCGAGTGGATAGCTATATTCGCCAAAAAGACAGCCGTGTCCAACAAGTCAATGTTAGTTTGTCTGGGGAATATGAAACTATACTGGTTATGGCCAGCGATGGTCATATGGGTGCTGATGTTCGTCCTTTGGTACGCTTTAACGTGAGTGTGATTGTCGAGCATAAAGGCCGTCGTGAGTCAGGCTCAGCTGGTGGTGGTGGACGCTATGATTATCACCATTTCCAAACAAGTGATATTTTATTTGAGTATGCAGATGAGGCATTGCGTCAAGCCTTAGTTAATTTGGAGGCGGTTGATGCGCCAGCAGGACCGATGACAGTCGTGTTAGGCCCTGGTTGGCCAGGTGTTTTACTGCATGAAGCCGTTGGCCATGGTTTAGAGGGTGATTTTAATCGCAAAGGTATTTCGACTTATAGTGGTCGCATGGGTGAGCAGGTTGCCAGCAAGCTTTGCACGATTGTCGATAATGGTACTTTGCCCAATCGTCGCGGTTCTCTCAATATTGATGATGAAGGTATTCCGACACAAAATAATGTGTTAATTGAAAATGGTATTTTAAAAAATTACATGATGGATAAGCGTAATGCGCGCTTAATGAATACGGCTTCAACCGGCAATGGTCGCCGAGAATCTTATGCACACTTGCCTATGCCACGCATGACTAATACTTACATGTTACCAGGTAAATCGCATCCTGATGAGATTATTGCTTCTGTTAAAAAAGGATTATACGCCGTTAATTTTGGTGGTGGTCAGGTGGATATTACATCAGGCAAATTTGTTTTCTCTGCCAATGAGGCGTATTTGATTGAAAATGGTCGCATAGGTGCGCCGGTCAAAGGAGCTACTTTAATTGGCAATGGGCCGGATGTATTAACTAAAATTTCCATGGTTGGTAATGATTTGAAATTGGATACCGGTGTTGGTGTGTGCGGCAAAGATGGACAAAGTGTGCCTGTAGGTGTTGGTCAACCAACATTGAAAGTCGATAAGTTGACGGTTGGTGGAACGAGGGTGGAAGAATGAGAGCAGTGGACAAGGCATTGTTTGATGTGAATTTTTTGCAGTCTATCTCGCAAGATATTTTAAGCCAGGCTAAACAACAAGGTGCGGATCAGGCAGAAGTAGGCGTGACAGTCAATAAAGGTTTTTCTGTTGCTGCGCATGGCGGGGATGTAGAGACAGTTGAATATAATCAAGATAAATCGATTGATGTTACGGTTTATTTTGGTAAGCGTACAGGGTCGGCAAGTTTATCTGATGTGAGACCAGAAGCGATTAAAGCAGCAGTTGAAGCAGCTTGTCATATTGCAAAGTTTACGGATGAAGATCCTGCTGCTGGTCTAGTAGAAAAAGATAAGCTCGCTTTTGATTATCCCCAATTAGATTTGTCACATCCTTGGAATATTAGTGTAGAAGAAGCAATACAGCTCGCTATTCAATGTGAGAAAGAAGCAGTTGCATTTGATAAACGTATTGTTAGTGCAGAAGAATCAACTGTTTCTACAATAGAAGCATTAGATTTGTATGCTAATAGCCATGGTTTTATTGGCTACTACCCATATACGCGGCATGATATCAGTTGTGTTTTAGTAGCAAAACAAGGCAGGGATATGCAGCGTGATTATAGCTACAGTCTTTCTTCTAATCCGACAAAATTAAAAAGTGTGACTGATATTGCCCAAGATGCAGCCTCACGAACAGTGAAGCGTTTGGGGGCTAGAAATCTAAAGACAACAAAAGCACCAGTTATTTTTATTGCAGAAGAAGCGCGCGGGTTGTTGGGGTATTTTGCTGCGGCTATTTCAGGTAGTCGATTATACCGTAAAGCCTCTTTTTTATTAGATAAATTAGATACGCGTATTTTTCCTGAATTTGTTCATTTGGCTGAGCAGCCTCATTTGTTAGGTGCATTAGGCAGCTCACCATTTGATGATGATGGAGTGGCAACCCGTGCAAATGTGTTTGTTGAAAATGGTATATTGCGGCAATACGCGTTGGGTGCATATTCTGCACGTAAGATGGGTATGAAAACGACAGGTAATGCAGGTGGTATGCATAATTTGACGATCAAGCCGGGTAATAAGGATCTGCCAGCACTGTTAAAAACGATGGGTAAGGGTCTGCTTATTACTGAGATGATGGGTAATGGTGTTAATTTACTAACAGGTGATTATTCTCGTGGTGTAGGTGGTTATTGGGTGGAGAATGGAGAGATTCAATATCCTGTGCATGAGGTGACGGTAGCAGGCTCCTTGCAGGATATGTATGCCCGTATGCGAGAGGTAGGTAATGATGTTGATGTGAGAGGGAATGTGCGTACAGGATCTATTCTGCTTGAAGAGATGATGATTGCAGGTGGGTAGTAGGTCGGTATCGTGAAATAGACTATATGTTCGCAATGGCAGGGAGTGCATATTACCTTAACCTGCCGTCATTGCGAGCGCAGCGAAGCAATCCATCATCTTTTGCTGAGGCAGCTTAAAGCCACATTTAAACACATCATGAGTTAAATGCCAGTTTCGAGACACCGACTAGTAGTGAAACATGTGTGCATAGAGTAAGGATGGCCGGTGGATAGGCTTGCTTTTTAAAGTGATGTTGTTGATGGTGCCACTTGTCTTTGTAATTTTTTTTGATAGCGCTCAATCTGCGTCGTTGCAAAAAATGCATTAGGTGAAAGTAGTGCATATTGAATGCTAGCATTTTTGAATAAATCAGTTTTATGCGCATCTAGGTGATGAGTAAATAAGGTAAATTTTATTTGTTTCCTCGATCCACTTAGTGCTGCATAATGTCTTGCATCTGCGCCATATTTATCTGTTTCTTCTAGGTTGAAATGTAATAACATGGCGTAAGATAATGTTTCTGGATTGCCGCTTAAAGCGCAGTAGTGCATCATATTTCTTTCTTTATCATCTGTTTTTTTTAAATGACGAGGTTGGATATTTAGTAATTGCATACCATTAATTAGCTTTTGTGTTGTCGGCGTTAAACATAAGAAATGTAGTGGCGTTCTAAGGTTGTTGTCTTGTCTGTCGGAGTGTAAATGAAGGTGTTCTTTTGCATATCTTATTGCATGTTCTTCCCCACTTAAGCAACTGAGTGCCCAAGCTGTTAAATCCGATCGTTCTTTACGAGGGATTAATTCTATAGTGTGATATAGTGACCTCATATCTTCAATGTGAGGGGATATGCTAGAAAGATATTTTTTCTTTACGCCTAGTTTTATTATTTTTTTATAATATAAGTAACTACATTTGCTATAGGCAAAATGTTTTTTATTTGTTTTGGCGAGCTGGCTGATAGTTTGTTCATTTAAATAAGAAAAAATCTTTAAAGTAATTTCTGTTGGCAAAGAAGAAAATGTGCTGTTATTAATATTGGCTCCTGATTGCATATTATTATCCTTATCTTAGGTGCACGCTTCATTGTCAGTGATTATCCGTTTGTCCTCAATTGGGGCGAATACCTATTCTTGGGTAAGGGTGATATAATAATAAAAAAAGCAAAAGGACGATGATATGGATCCTCGTTATCGCTCATCCGTCGATCAAGCAATTGGTCGTTACGTTAAGTTGTTGAATTTAAAATCAAACAAATCTATCCGCTCTCAGTCTGCAAAGCACCTTGTGTGTGAGTTGCGTCAGCTATTATATGCTTATTTGGGTGTCATACTTCCTGAAAGTTTAGATGAAGTAGTGCCCATGATGAGTTTGTCTGAGTTGGCAGCAAATAAAACACATGAGAGGGAGGGGGTGGATCTTCTCTTGAGCAAGGCTAAAGTATTGATGGAATCTGTTTCAGCAGATGCTGAAGATCAGCAACTAGATAAAGTGAAATCACGTGTTGCAACGATGCTTCGTATTTATCATCGACAGCAAGCGGCGCATGATAAGTCACAGGTAATAGATAATATTACCAATATTGATTGAAAAGAGAATCTATATACCACCTGGCTGTGAGGCATGTCACAGCCAGGTGGTGGTTTGATGAGATTAAATTAAAGCTCGCTTAACTGTTTCAACTGGATTTGTAGTTTCCCTTTTGTTTCGGTTAGTTCAGTATGACGAGCCTTTTCTTTAGCAACAACATCAGCCGGTGCTTTGTCAGTAAAGCCAGGGTTTTGTAGCTTGTTTGTCATCACGATTAAATCTTTATCGATTTTAGCGATCTCTCTATTCAAGCGCGCAGCTTCTTCCTCTTTGTTGATGAATCCCGCCATAGGAATGAATATTTCGAGTTCACCAACAAAAGCAGTTGCAGAAGGTGGTGGGGTATCATTCATGCCTATCCAAGTTACATCAGCTAATTTGGCTAGTGTCTTTAATAGATGTTGCTGGTTGTGATAGTTTTGTTGATCGTGAGCATCGCCTTTACGCAAGATCACAGATAACAATTTGCCAGGAGAAATATTCATTTCACTGCGTATGTTGCGAATAGCCGTAATGATGCTTTTTAACCACTCTAGCTCTTTTACCGCATCAGTATCTATTAGGCTATCTTGTGCAACTGGGTAACTCGCTAGCATGATACTTTTACCTTGTATGCCAGCAAGTGGTGCTAAACGCAGCCAAATTTCTTCTGTGATAAAAGGCATGATGGGGTGTAGTAAGCGGAGTAAATTTTCTAATACGTTTACTAGGGTATGGCGAGTACCTCTTAGCATGGCTTCTGTGCTATCAGCAGAGGTTAGTATAGGCTTAGATAATTCTAAGTACCAGTCACAGAATTCATTCCACGTGAAGTCATAAAGTAACTGTGCAAATAAGTCAAAGCGATATTGCTTTAGTGCAGTATGTGCCTCTTTGATGGTTGTTTGTAGTTTAGCTAAAATCCAGCGGTCAGGTAAGGAAAGAACCATGTCTTTATTGCTAATGCCAGTATCATGTCCTTCGGTGTTCATCATGACGTAACGTGAAGCATTCCAGATTTTATTGCAGAAATTACGATAGCCACCTAAGCGATTAGTATCAAATCGGATATCTCTGGTATAGGTAGCAATTGAGCAGAAGGTAAAACGTAGCGCATCGGTACCATAAGCGCTAATGCCCTCAGGAAATTCTTTGCGTGTATTCTTTTCAATTTTTTTAGCCATGGCTGGTTGCATTAGGCCATAGGTGCGTTTGTTAACTAAGTCATCAGCGCTAATGCCGTCAATTAAATCAATAGGGTCTAATACATTGCCTTTTGATTTAGACATCTTATGGCCTTCAGCATCACGAATTAAACCGGTGATATAGACTTCTTTAAACGGTGCTTTACCCGTAAACTTCAAGCTCATCATGATCATGCGGGCAACCCAGAAGAAAATAATATCAAAGCCCGTTAGTAGAGAGGCTGTTGGGAAGAAGGTGTTGAAATCATCTGTATTTTTAGGCCAGCCTAAAGAAGAGAAAGGCCATAAAGCAGAAGAGAACCACGTATCTAGTACATCTTCATCTTGTTTTAGTGCAACATCCGTGGGTAGATGATGTTTGCTGCGTACCTCTTCTTCGGATTGTCCTGCGTAAGCTTTACCGGCATTGTCATACCAGACAGGAATGCGATGCCCCCACCATAGTTGTCGGCTGATACACCAGTCTTCAATATTATGCATCCATTGAAAGTAGGTCTTGCTCCAATTTTCAGGAATGAATTTGATATCGCCATCTTCCACTGCTTTGATAGCAGGTTCTGCTAATACTTTCGATTTTACATACCATTGATAGGTGAGATAAGGTTCTATCACTGTGCCAGTTCGATCACCACGTGGTACTTTTAGTTTATGTGCATCTACTTTTTCAAGTAGGTTTTGTGTTTCAAGGTCAGCTACTATTTTTTCGCGAGCTTTGAAGCGATCTAAACCTTGGTACTCAATTGGTGCATTTTCATTTAAGTGTGCTGTTGGGGTGAAAATGTTGATAGGTTCTAGCTGATGGCGTGTACCAACGGCATAGTCATTGAAGTCGTGTGCTGGTGTGATTTTGACGCAACCTGTGCCAAATGCAGGATCAACATAGGTATCAGCAATAATAGGAATGGTGCGCTCAGTCAGTGGGAGTTTAACTGTTTGCCCAATTAAATGTTGATAACGCTCATCGTCAGGGTGTACAGCAACTGCTACGTCGCCTAGTAAGGTTTCAGGGCGAGTAGTTGCAACAATAAGCTGTCCTTGGCCATTAGCTAATGGATAGCGAATATGCCACATGTTGCCATCTTCTTCCTCATTTAAGACTTCTAAATCAGAGATAGCGGTAAGCAGTACAGGGTCCCAGTTAACCAGGCGTTTGCCACGATAAATAAGGCCTTCTTCAAATAGGCGAATAAACACTTCTCTAACTGCTTCAGAAAGAGCAGGGTCCATGGTGAAGCGTTCACGCTCCCAGTCCATGGATGCGCCTAAGCGACGTAACTGACGAGTGATGTTGCCGCCAGATTCTTCTTTCCACTCCCAGATTTTTTCTACAAAGGCTTCGCGACCGATGTCATGGCGTGTTTGGCCATTGGCATTGAGTTTACGCTCAACGACCATTTGAGTTGCAATGCCTGCGTGATCAGTTCCTGTTTGCCATAAGGTGTTTTTTCCACACATACGATGATAGCGAATTAAAATATCATTCAAGGTGAAGCCAAAACCATGGCCCATGTGCAAGCTACCCGTCACATTCGGTGGGGGTAGCATAATGCAATAAGGGTCACCTTGGCCTGAAGGAGCAAAATAGCCACTGTTTTCCCAGTGCTTGTATAAACGTTTTTCCATGTCTTGCGGTTGATATGTTTTATCTATTTCAGTCATAGTTCATTAGCTTTTATTTTGTAAGTATTTATTTGACAACCTTGATCACGATATTGTTTGAATCGTTCACGGCCTAGCTGTTGTATATTTGCATCAGCATAAATAACTTCGATGACGCGTTTGAATTGCGTGTAGAAACTCGGTATTTGTTCATCTAGGTTGATCAATAAATCTTGTTGGTCTGACGGAGGATTGCCCACCCCAATTTGTATGGGAGGTGGGTAATCTGTTTCTTGATAGATTTGATGGGGTAGAAAACTATCGTCTTTATATGTCCACAGCATGGTGTCTAAGCGCTCTGCATCAGCGAGTGACTTTGCATGCACATATACTTTTTGCTCAGCTTGATACGCTTTTTCAATCAGCTGACATGCGTAAAGCCAGGCGCGCTGTGTGTGCGATATTTCCAGAACATAGAAATCTACCTGCATCGCTTACTTAGCCTTGTTAATAAGGTATTGCATTAACATTGGAACAGGGCGGCCAGTGGCATAACGATCACTAGTACCCATCATCATCGCAGCTGTACCTGCTACATCTAAGTGAGCCCAATGGAATTTTTTCGCAAAGCGAGCTAAGAAGCAGCCAGCTGTAATGGTGCCTGCAGAGCGGCCGCCTGTATTGGCCATATCGGCAAATGGGCTCTTAATTTGTTCATCATATTCATCAAACATAGGAAGCTGCCAAGCGCGGTCATTGCTTTCTTCGCCAGCCTTGAGTAGATCATCTGCTAATGGTTGATGATTAGTCATGAGGCCGGTGGTATGGAAACCTAGGGCAATTACCACAGCACCTGTTAGTGTAGCAATATCAATCACAACCTCTGGTTTATAACGTTCGCAATAAGTTAATGCATCGGCTAGTACGAGACGGCCTTCTGCATCAGTGCTAATCACTTCAATCGTTTGACCAGACATGCTAGTCAAAATATCTTCTGGTTTATAAGCAGTTCCACCAGGCATATTTTCAACAGCAGCAATAACGCCGACGATGTTAATAGGTAATGCTAATTCAGCAGCCGCTTTTAATGTGCCGAATACGGTAGCAGCGCCACACATGTCGTATTTCATACCAACCATATTATCAGGTGATTTTAAAGAGCTGCCACCAGTATCAAAGGTGATGCCCTTACCAATTAAGGCAATAGGTGCTTGTTTTTTTGCAGCGCCAGTATACTCAATGCAGATTAGCTGTGCTTCTTCAGCGCTTCCTTGAGAAACCGCCAATAATGCACCCATGCCTAATTTATGCATGTCTTTTTCATTGAGTATCTTGGTTTTAATGGAGGGATAACTTTTCGCCAACTCTTTTGCTTGTTCAGACAAAAAGGTTGGGGTGCAAATGTTACTAGGAAGGTTAGCTAAATTTTTAGTGAGCACCATGCCAGATGCAATTGCTTGCCCTTCAGCGGCAGCGCGATCGCAAACTTTTTGTTGTTTGGCATCTGGTAAGTGAATAATTAATTCCTTGAGATTGATCGCAGGCGCTTTTTCTGACTTAAATAAATCAAAACGGTAAAGGGCATCAGTTGCCAGTTCAGCTAATT
Source organism: uncultured Coxiellaceae bacterium (assembly GCA_964480845.1). GTDB lineage: Bacteria > Pseudomonadota > Gammaproteobacteria > DSM-16500 > DSM-16500 > Aquicella. The sequence goes on from CAYZRM010000051.1 coordinate 10,112, forward strand.
GCTTAATTTGCCAGCTTAGGTCTTTATCGGTGACGTTTAGCTCTGTCAAATAGCAGGTTGCTTGCGTTGTTTTGGTAGCGGTTAGCGCTTTCATGGCGGCATGGATCATTTTGCGGTAGGCGGCGGCTGAGACCGTTGTGGATTTACCTGTGCCAACTAGTAAAATGTGGGAATAAGTACCAGCTACTTGGAATATGGGTAGCGTTTGAGCTAATTTGCCAGAGAATCCGCCTTGTTTGAAGATTTGTGTTAGGTGTTGTTGGCTAGATTTGTTTATTTCTTTGCCAATTGTAGTTAGTTCGCCTTCTTCGGACATTCCAATGATTAAACAGCTTTTTTGCTGTTTAGCTAAGGTAGTTGATTTTACGCTGATTTTCATATCTCACCCTCACACGTTGTAACAAATAATAATGCTTGTAAGTGTATTCAAAAAAAATGATTTGTCACCCTGTAGTTGGGTATAATGGCAGAAATTTATTAGGATGATTGTCGTGATCGTTACCCGTTACCTCAGTAAAGAAGTCCTGAATGCCTTGATGGCTATTACATTAGTCCTGCTAGTCGCTTTTTTAAGCCAGCAATTAGTTCGCTATTTGAACTACGTCGCGATTGGTAAAATTCCAACCAGTATCTTGCTGCAGCTAGTCAGTTTTGAGGTGCCTTATTTGCTGGCATTTTTGTTACCATTAGGTCTTTACCTGGGCATATTGTTAGCCTATGGTCGTTTATACACCGACAATGAAATGGCTATTTTACAAATGAGTGGTTATGGTACTGGGCGTTTGCTTCGTTTGACCTTTGGCATTGGTTGTTTAGTTAGTTTGATGGTGTTGATTTTAATGGTCTGGGTGAATCCAGCCATCTCAGCCAAAAGGCAGATTATGATGGCCAGTGATGAAGCTACATTGCACTTAGTTCAAACATTAATCCCTGGGCGTTTCCAGGCTAGCCCTGATGGAAGGCATGTGATGTATGTTGAGAAGCTGTCACGTGATCACAAGCGGGCTGAGAATGTTTTCCTGGCGCAAGAAATGAAGCGCCCAGTAGAGGTGGATGATGATGCTGTGATGGTGCAGCCATCTTGGATGCTAGTATTAGCAAATGAGGGTTATCAAGAGAAAGATACACAGTCTAATGACCAGTTTTTTGTTACCCTAGACGGATATCGCTATGAGGGAACGCCAGGCCAGAATGATTATAAGATTATACAATTTAAGAAATATGCTGTGCGTATGCAGCAAAATGATCCTCATATCACGCATCAACAAGTTGAAACTTTCCCTACCGCTAAATTATGGCAACATTACTATCAGCCAGAAGAGGCAGCTGAATTTCAGTGGCGTGTTTCTGTTGCCTTATCTGCCATTATGCTAGCTTTATTAGCAGTTCCTTTAAGCCGAGTCCGGCCACGACAAGGGCGTTTTTTGGCTTTATTGCCTGCAATTTTAATTTATATTGTTTATATCAATTTATTATTTATCTCCCGCCATTGGGTAGAGCAGGCTAGTGTCTCTATCTCTATTGGTATGTGGTGGGTGCATGTGGCAATGCTGGGTTTGATTGGATTAATTTTATTTTTTAACACAAGGCAGTGGTCTTCATGATACGTATTTTAGAAAGACATATTGCTAAGACGATTATAACAGCAACAGGATTAGTTGCTTTGATCATTGTTGGTGTTTTATTTGTGATGACACTCCTGGGTGAGTTAAGGGACGTGGGGGAAGGGGATTATTTCTTTGTGCAGGCGGTTTTTTATGTATTACTGCGACTTCCCAATCAAGTTTATCAGTTTTCACCTATGCTGGTGTTAATAGGTAGTATGGTGGGTTTAAGTACCTTGGCGACGCATCGTGAGCTGGCGGTTATGCGTGCTTCAGGTTTTTCCATTAAACGCATTATAGTTAGTGTATTAATGGCTGCATTTGTGTTGGTATTAATCGTGAGTGTGGTGGGTGAATGGGTGGCACCTCGTCTTAGCTATCAAGCAGAGATGCGTAAAGAGAATCTGCAAAATGGCGGACAGTCAGTGGTTACGGGGTCTGGTATTTGGTTCCATGTGGACCATAATTTTATTCATGTACAGCGTGTTATGGGTAGGCAGTTATTGGAAGGGGTAACGCGTTATCAGTTTGATCAACAGCATAGGCTAAAGGCTGCTTATTTTGCTAAACAGTTAATTTTAGAAAATAATCAGTGGGTAATGAAGCAGGTTGTGAAGACGAATTTTTATCAAGAGAGAACCAAAAGTACTGTTTTACCTCAGGCTGTTTGGGATCTTAAATTTAATCCTAATTTATTAAATGTAGGATTGGTTGAGCCTAGTGAACTGTCCTTGCCTAAATTGGTTAAGTTTGCCCGATATTTGGAGCGAAATGGTTTACAAGCAGCCCAATATCGTTTTGATTTTTGGCAACGTATTTTTCAGCCATTTGCTTCCTTAGTGATGATATTGTTAGCTATCCCGTTTGTGTTGGGTGCAATGGGTAGAAGCACGTTAGGGTGGCGTATTATTGTTGGTGTTATGTTAGGGTTTGTCTTTTTTATTGCAAATGCGTTTTTAGGGCAGTTATCGATCGTTTATCAGGTGCCACCGGTGCTGGCTGCTGCACTACCTTTATTATTTTTTTTAGTCATAGGACTATTACTATCATGGGGCCTAATTAAGCAGTAGATATGTTATACGTTTTTCTCTTAGGATAGCTTCTTCTTAAGTTTGGGATGGGTCCCCGCCTTCGCGCGGATCACAGTGGCGTAGCCTGCATGCAATGCAGCTACATACGACTTCCCTTGAATATTTCTGCATAGTCTCTATAGTA
>CAYZRM010000052.1:0-12675 GCA_964480845.1 uncultured Coxiellaceae bacterium
GGGGTTTATTGTAAGAATACAGGAGAAGATGGCGATATGGTGGTGAAATTAACGGATTTCACCACCATTACTACTTTATGACTAGGCATCAGCCCTAAGCGCGCGCCTCAAAATTTTACCTACATTTGTTTTAGGCAGCTCATCAACAAATTCAATGTGTTTAGGACGTTTATAGCCCGTCAAATGATTACGTGCAAAGGCAGACACATCAGCGGCAGAAATAGCTGGATCTTCTTTTACAATAAATGCTTTTACTGCTTCTCCAGAATTTTCATCTGGCACACCAATCACAGCAACCTCTCTAACACCGGGCATTTGAGCCAGTACACCTTCAATCTCATTAGGATAGACATTGAAGCCAGATACCAAGATCATATCTTTCTTGCGCTCAAGAATACGCAAGTACCCCTGCTCATCAATAGACGCGATATCACCTGTTAACAACCAACCATCTTTGGTAAATACCTTGGCTGTTTCTCTAGGATGCTCCCAATAACCGCTCATTACCTGCGGACCTTTTACTGCTAGCTCGCCAGGTTGGCCTATTGGTAGCTCTTGATGATTTTCATCTAAGATGCAAACATCTGTGGATGATACTGGTAAACCTATTGTACCGTTATAGGCTTTTAAATTGGCAGGATTAATGCTGACGCATGGGGATGTCTCGGTTAAACCATATGCCTCTAACAATGGCGCTCCCGTCATTTTTTGCCAACGCTCCGCAACCACTTGCTGGACTGCCATACCACCGCCTAAAGACAGACGCAATTTACTAAAATCTAACTTTTCAAAAGAAGGATCTTTCATTAATCCGTTAAACAGAGTATTAACACCAGTGATAGCCGTAAACTGGAATTTACTCATTTCTTTAATACTGCCAGGAATATCACGAGGATTAACAATCAATACATTTAATCCACCAATCATGGTGAAGAAAAAGCAATTGGCTGTTAATGAAAAGATATGGTAAAGCGGCAATGCGGTAATAATAATTTCATGGCCACCAGACAACATACTATCAAACCATGCTCGTGCTTGCTGAATATTCGCAATTAGATTTCTATGTGTGAGAACAGCACCTTTTGAAACCCCGGTTGTACCACCCGTATATTGCAAGAAGGCAATATCTTCACCCCTTAAATCAACAGGTGTTGCTTTTAACTTCTTACCCTTATTTAGAGTAGCTTTAAAATCAAGCGAATTAGGCAAACTCCAATCTGGTACTTTTTTAAGAACATACTTTAACACGAAGTTGGTAATAAACCCCTTCACTGGTGAGAGCATATCGCCTACATTAGTCACTAATATGTGCTTCAAAGATTGCATTTGTGGTAATGCTTTTTGCACAACATTTGCAAAATTAGTTAAAACCAACAAGGCATCAGCGCCAGAGTCATTCATCTGATGTTTTAATTCATCAACTGTATAAAGAGGATTAACATTAACAATAACCAGCCCCGCTCTCAATGCACCAAACATAGCGATTGGGTACTGCAAAACATTAGGTAGCATAATCGCAAAGCGATCGCCTTTTTTTAGTTTCAATTCATTCTGCAGATAGGCAGCAAAGTCACGCGTATAAGCATCTAGCTCACGGTAGGTAATCGTTTTACCCATACTATAAAATGCAGGGGCATCGGCATGTTGCTGGCAGCTTGTTTCAAATAATTGAACAAGCGAATGATAAGCATCAGCATCAATCTCTGCAGGTACACCAGGTGGGTAACTTTTTAGCCAGACTTTTTCCACAGTTTCATTTCCTTGTGCTGTTGATAACGAATTCGGGACGGCCGGATTTGAACCGGCGACCACTTGCCCCCCAGACAAGTGCGCTACCAAGCTGCGCCACGCCCCGCTTCTTGAGATAACCTAGATTGCTTAAGCTGCTTTTTATAGCACACGCTGGGGTACGCGTTATTCCACTTAAACCACCACAGTTGCCTTTACGCTAGAATCTTTTAAAACTCTATGTAATCTCAGCTTGCAGATTGTGCAAAACAGTTTCGAGTTCTGCAATCATTTTTTTCACTATTGCATTGATTTTTATTGGTTGACTTACAGGCGGAGGCGTGCTCACCAATTTAGATCGCGCGCCCTCGATGGTATAACCATCATCATAAAGTAATTCGCGAATCTGTCGAATGAGTAAAATATCACGGAGCTGGTAATAACGCCGATTTCCTTGACGCTTCACTGGCTTTAACTGTGGGAACTCTTGCTCCCAATAACGCAACACATACGTCTTCACCCCGCATAGCTGCCCCACTTCACTAATAGTGAAGTAGCGCTTATCGGGGATCTCAGGCAAATTTTGCGTCGCGCTTTGCTTGCGCTTAAGCCTGCTGCTGTTCTTCAACTTCTTTGCCTACGTATTTCTCGACACGTGCTTTTAATTTTTGGCCCGTATGGAAGGTCACGACACGACGTGCTGTCACAGGTACTTCCTCACCTGTTCTAGGATTACGTCCGGGACGCTCTCGCTTATCATGCAAGGTATAATTTCCAAATCCTGAAATTTTAACTTGCTTGCCGCCAATTAAAGAATCACTAATGTACTGGAAAAATAACTCAACAATTTCCTTAGCCTCTCGGTTAGTTAAACCGATATGCTCATCTAAGTGCTTTGCAAGATCTGCTTTCGTCAGCGTACTCATGTGTCAGCTCCTTAACTCTGCTCCTAATTGCTCTTTTAACGATGCAATAACGCGCTCCATTAACTCCACCACTTCCGTATCAACTAGTGTTCGCTCGGGATGCTGTAGCATTAGTCCTAAAGCGACACTCTTGCTGCCATCTGCAATGCCTTTACCCTGATAGACGTCAAAGATAAAAACATTTTGTAACCAATCACCTGCAGCTTCTCTTATTGTATCCTGAATCTGATCAGCTCGTATACAGTCATTTACAATAATCGCTAAATCACGCCTAATCTCAGGGAATTTAGAGAATTCTTTATAGCTTGCTTTTCTAAGCTCGCTTAAAACAGATAGCTCAAGTTCAAATAAGTAAATATTATTATTAATATCAAGTGGTTGTACCACGCTAGGATGAATAGCGCCTATCAAGCCTAAGCGTTTACCTTGACAATAAATCGCTGCAGAACGACCAGGATGCAAAGCAGGATGAGGCTCAATTTTGAACTCAATTGAATCTTCTGAGCAAAACATGCCAATAATATTTTCTACATCCCCTTTCAAATCATAAAAGTCTACTTCACGAGTTGCACCATTCCACTGGGATGGCAAAGCAGATCCGGCTATTAAGCCGCCTATACGCGCTTCTTGGCATAAATTCTGCCCTTCCGTGATAAAGCAGGTACCTATTTCAAATAGGCGAACGCGATGCTGTTGGCGGCTCTTATTATAGCGATAGGTATTAATCAATCCTGGCCATAAATTAGTGCGCATGACTGTCATGTCAGACGTAATAGGATTCAACAATTCTCTAGGCTGACGCTCAGGATCTAAGCATGCTTGAGATATCTTATCAACAAAACTATAGGAGATGATTTCGTGATACCCTTTGTCACTAAATGCGAGACGCAGAATCTGCCAACTTTTATCTTCCTCCACTGCATTAGATTGCAGCTGCGCACGCAAATGCTGGGTAGGAATTTTATCGTAGCCATGAACTCTAGCGATCTCTTCTATCAAATCCTCAGGAATAGTAATATCAGGCCTGTAAGTAGGCGCTATCACTTGCCAAGATTGGCTCCCAGCAGACCAAGTCGCATCAAAGCGCAGCGCTTTAAATATGGCATCAATCTCAGCTTGCGCAATGGTTAATCCTAATAATTTTTTAACTTTATCTAAAGGCAAGGTAATAATAACGGGAGCGGGTGGAAAATCAGCCCTTGCTTGATCAATCACAGGGCCTGGCTCACCGCCAACAATATCCATAATTAATTTCGTCGCACGCTCAATTGCCTCACGCTGCATGGCTGTATCAATGCCGCGTTCAAATCGATGCGCTGAATCAGAGTTCAAGCCATAAGCTTGGCGCTGTCTAGCGATCATTTTTGCATTAAAATAGGCAGCTTCTAAGAAAATATTATTGGTGGCAGCGGTAACGCTTGACAATTCACCGCCCATTACACCAGCCATTGCTAAAGGCGCATCTGCATCGGCAATGACAACAGCATTGTTATTTAATTCTTTCTCACTACCATCGAGTAGCAAAATTTTCTCGCCTGAGTTTGCCTCTCTCACGATGATGCGATCTTTAATTTTATCAAGATCAAATGCATGCATAGGCTGACCCAATTCCAACATCACATAATTAGTGACATCGACAACAGGATGTATGCTACGAACACCACTGCGCTGCAACCTTTCCTTTAACCATAAAGGTGTCGCAATATTAGCTTTAACATTTCGAATAACACGACCAACATAATGAGGACAATCAACTGATTGCAGATCAACAGGTAACACATCTGTATTTATTGATGGCACAACATCAATAGTAGGCGGGGTAATCTTCGCACCTGTTGCAGCAGAAACTTCTCGTGCAATACCACGCACACTCAAACAATCACCACGATTAGGCGTAATGGATAAATCAATCGTATAATCATCTAGCATTAAATAGGCTCTAATATCCTGTCCTATAGGCGCATCATCAGGCAATGCAAGCAGGCCCTGACCTTCTTCAGACAATCCCAATTCTTTTGCAGAGCACAGCATACCATAAGAAGCTACCCCTCTTAATTTGGCCTGCTTAATAGTAAAGTCGCCAGGCAGTACTGCACCAATCAATGCAGCTGGTATTTTCATCCCAACTGCAACATTAGATGCACCACACACAATAGACAAAGGCTGGCCTTGACCGACATCTACTTCACAAACATTTAAGCGATCAGCTTCAGGGTGTTTTTCAATTTTTAAAATCTGACCAACAACAATACCTTTAAAATCAGGCGCAACCGGTTCAAGCGCTTCCAACTCTAATCCCAGCATGGTTAAGGCATCTGTTAATGCCACTCTTGCTGGCGCCTCTTTCACCCATTCACGTAACCATAACTCACTGCATTTCATGATAATTAGACCTTAAAACTGTTTTAAAAAGCGTATATCATTCTCAAATAATGAACGCAAATCAGAGATTCCATATTTCAACATGGTTAAACGATCAATGCCGACACCAAATGCAAAACCAGTATAACGCTCATGATCAATGCCAGCCATTTTCAACACATCAGGATGCACCATACCACTGCCCAACACTTCCAACCAGCCTGTGTTTTTACAAATACGGCAACCTTTACTACTGCATTTTATACAACCGATATCTATTTCAGCCGATGGCTCAGTAAATGGAAAATAGGAAGGTCTAAAGCGGATAGGAATATTTTTGTCGCCAAAAAATGCGTGTAGAAATTGCTGCAGCACGCCTTTTAGATTAGCAAAGGTAATCCCTTCATCAATCATTAAACATTCCATCTGATGGAACATAGGAGTATGTGTGATATCAAAATCATGCCGGTATACACGCCCCATAGCAACCATGCGTAGCGGTAAAGGCATGGTTTTCATTGCACGGATTTGCACGGGTGACATTTGTGTTCTGAGCAACAAACCATCAGGGAAATAAAATGTATCTTGTGTTGCTCGAGCTGGGTGTAACTCAGGAATATTTAGTGCAGTAAAATTATGATAATCGTCTTCAATTTCTGGACCATCCATAATGGCAAAACCCATTTGCGTGAAAATCTTTCTGAGCTCTTCAAAGGTTTTTGCGATGGGGTGTATGCTACCTTGAGATTGCTTCCTACCTGGCAAGGTAATATCAATAGATTCTGAGGCGAGTTGTTTTTCGATAGCTTGTGCCTGTAATTCGGCATCCCGTTTTTCAATTGCTGCTTGGATTTGTTCTTTTATGATATTAATTTTTTGTCCAGCAGCAGGACGTTCTTCGGCTGGGAGCTGGCCTAATGTTTTTAAAATTTCAGTTAACTGACCTTTTTTACCGAGATATTGGACTCGATATTGATCCAGCAATTTAAGATCATCCGTTGCTTCAATAGAAGCGACTGCTTGTTGCAGGATATCTTCTAACGCTTGCATAAATGAAAAGCTCCTTTACAAAACAAAAACCCGCCCAGACTACAAAACAAGCCTGAGCGGGTTTGATATTGCTGGTTTGATCTAAATGATCAAGCCTTCAATGTTACGCCGCGTTCGCTAAGCCTGCCTTTGCTTGCTCAACTAAAGCAGCAAAAGCAGCCTTGTCGTGTACAGCAATATCAGCAAGTACTTTACGATCAATTTCGATGTTAGCAATCTTCAAGCCATGCATGAAAGTGCTATAGCTCATATCATGAGCACGCGCTGCAGCATTAACACGAATAATCCATAATGCACGGAATTCGCGTTTTTTGTTACGACGATCTCTATAAGCATATTGAGCAGCCTTGATCACCGCTTGCTTAGCAACACGATAAACGCGACTGCGGGCACCATAATAACCTTTCGCTTTAGCAAGAACTTTTTTATGCTTAGCTCTAGCAGTCACACCACGTTTAACTCTGGACATCTCTTCTTCCTCTTAACCTTACTTAAACTCAACCACTAACACGCTTATGTTTAAGCGTATGGCAACATTTGCACAACTCTACCTACATCTGTCTCATCAACCATAATACCAGCACGTAGATGGCGCTTACGCTTAGTAGTTTTTTTGGTTAAGATGTGATTACGATTAACACATTTGCACTTAAAACCGCTGGCTGTTTTACGGAAACGCTTTGCAGCTCCACGATTTGATTTTAACTTTGGCATTGCCTTACTCCAACATAACTAAATAATAGTAATTACTTCTTTTTAGGACCCATCACCATCACAATCTGGCGACCTTCAAACTTAGGATTTTGCTCTACTACACCATAATCAACCAAGTCAGCGGTCATTCTTTGCAATAACTGCATACCTAGCTCAGGATGTGTCATCTCTCGGCCACGGAAACGTATGGTAACCTTTGCTTTATCACCCGCTTCAAGAAACTTCATAATATTACGAAGCTTCACCTGATAATCTGCTTCCTCTGTTGATGGACGCAATTTTATCTCTTTAATTTCAACCTGCTTTTGATTTCTCTTGGCAGCGGCTTTACGTTTGCTTTGCTGAAATCTGAACTTACCGTAATCCATAATACGACAAACAGGTGGCTTTGCTTCTGGTGATACTTCAACCAAATCTAATCCAGCCTCTTCGCTAATTCTTCTTGCTTCATGAACAGACATTACACGTGGCTGCCCGCCATCAGCATCAATTAAAAGAATTTCTGGCGATCTAATCTCGTCGTTTACGCGAGGTTTTTTTTCAGTACTAATCCTACATCCTCCTATTTTACGGCTGCAGACCGCTTAAGCAGTTAATTCTACCTCAACCCGGCTGCGCTGTTCTATTTTTGCACTAAGCAACTTGACCACTTGATCAAGAGACATGGTACCCAAATCAGCACCATCTTGTGTTCTCACGGAAATAGTCTGTGATTCCACCTCTCTATCCCCAGCAACTAATAGATAAGGGACATTTGCAATAGTGTGCTCGCGAATTTTAAAGCCGATCTTCTCATTTCTCAAGTCTGATTTTGCTCTAACGCCATGTTTTTTCAATTCTTGGGTCATTTCGGCGATATAATTCTGCTGCTTGTCCGTGATATTCATCAAAATTGTCTGGGTAGGTGCCAGCCATAACGGCATTTTGCCTGCATAATGCTCAAGCAAGATCCCCATAAAACGCTCTAAAGAACCCAAAATAGCCCTGTGCAACATGACAGGAGACTTTTTGCTACCATCATCAGCCACATAAGTCGCCTCTAAACGAGCTGGCATTGCATAGTCTAACTGCAAAGTACCGCACTGCCACATACGCCCTAAGCAATCTTTCAAATGGAACTCAATTTTAGGGCCGTAAAAAGCACCATCACCAGGCTTTAGATCAAAATCCAGACCGACGCTTTTTAATGCCTCAGCTAAAGCAGTCTCAGCATTATCCCACAGTTCATCAGTACCAATACGTTTTTCAGGACGAGTTGCCAACTTAACCGTCACCTCGTTAAAACCAAAATCACGATAAACCTCTAGCAGCAAGCGAATGAAACTCGCCGCTTCTTGCTGCATTTGGTCATCTGTACAGAAAATATGTGCATCATCTTGAGTTAACTGGCGAACACGCATTAAGCCGTGCATTGCACCCGCCAATTCATTTCTGTGAACACAACCGAACTCAGCCAACCGTAATGGTAAATCACGATAGCTCTTCAAGCCTTGCTTAAAAATTTGCACATGGCAAGGACAGTTCATAGGCTTAACCGCAAATGTCCTGTCTTCCGTTGCGACAGTAAACATTTCCTCACTAAAATTAGCCCAGTGGCCTGACTTCTTCCACAGCTCCAAATCAACAATCTGAGGGGTAACCACCTCTTCATAACCATGCTCAGCAATTTTTTTACCAATATACTCTTTAATAGTACGGTAAATAGCCCAACCATTAGGGTGCCAGAACACCATTCCTGGTGCTTCTTCCTGCATATGGAAAAGATCCATGGTTTTAGCTAACTTACGATGATCGCGCTTCTCTGCTTCTTCTTGATTTTTTAAATACTCTTCTAGCGTTTTTTTATCACGCCAAGCTGTCCCGTAAACACGTTGCAGCATTTCATTATTAGAATCGCCACGCCAGTAAGCGCCTGACACCTTAGTCAATTTAAATGCTTTTAACATCCCCGTACTAGGTACGTGAGGACCACGGCAAAGGTCAGCAAAATCATCCTGCTGATAAACGGATAAATCTTCTGCTTCAGAAATTGCTTCTATGATCTGTACTTTATATGCTTCGCCTATGCTTTTAAAATAAGCAATTGCTTCATCTCTACTCATGACTTTTCGCGCAACGGAATGATTCTTAGCAGCAATCTCTGCCATTTTAGCTTCAATTTTTTCGAGATCCTCAGTAGAGAAAGGACGCTCAAAAGCAAAGTCATAATAGAAACCATTCTCAATCACCGGGCCTATCGTTACCTGTGCAGAAGGAAATAAGGTTTTCACTGCATGCGCCAGCAAGTGAGCTGTTGAGTGTCGGATCACTTCCAACCCCTCTGGGTCCTTATCTGTGATGATGCGGATATCAGCATCCTGCTCAATCACAAAAGAAGTATCAACTAACTTTCCATTGATCATGCCAGCAATCGCTGCTTTTGCTAAACCAGCACCAATACTACTAGCAACATTAGCAATTGTAACAGGGGTATCAAATTGTCTTTGGCTTCCATCTGGTAATGTAATAACAGGCATAGGGTCGTCACTGCTTGACTTATATAGGTTGCACAAAAAAATCCCCTGCCTCTGCAAGGGATTTACACTTCTCACGGACTAGTGAGAAGGTGAGTTTAGCATAACTAAATCATATGTCACATGTTTTTAAAGTTAAGAACTAGCGAGCAGACCTCTTTTGCGCCGCGTTCACTCTATCCTGCTTGCCTTGGTCAGCACGTCTTTGCAACTCTCTTTCCAGCTTAATTGCTTTAATTTGCTGCGCTTGTGCTTCAAAAAATCCCATCGCTTTGCAATGAGACAAAACAGGGGGCATGATTTCCTGAGGTACAGCATTTGCTTTTCTTTTTGGCGCTACAACCACCACTTCAGGTATCACCTTTGCTTTTGGCATTAACTTAAGCATTTTATCTGCCATACTTTGCTCTTGGCGACGCTGCTCTTCTCTATCAGCTCTTAATTCTCTCATGCGCTGCTCTTCCGTTTGGCGCGCATCTAATGTTGGCTGAGGAGAAATAACAACTGCATTTTGAAGTGCATTTTCTTTAGCCTGGGGAACGTATAATGCATCATGAACAGTTGCAATAGCAGGCGCCATCTCAGGCACCAACTTCACTTTTTGCATTGCTTTTATCATATCCGCTGTGCTTTGTTGCTTACGACGCTCACCTTCACGCTGCCATTTTAAATTAAATGTATTAGCAGCATTCTCTAACATAATTTCTTTATCTTGTTCACTAATAGAGGACGTCATATTGTTTTTATTGATATTTTTAATAATTTTCATATCTACCCCCGCGTTTTATTCGCCCAATTTTACATGGGAAAGATTAAACCAATCTTAAGTGTCAATAAATTTACACAATAAAGCAGGGCGATTGCATCAAAGTTTAAAAATCAAGCTCCTACGTTAGCGACATATTTCCATATGGTAAACCCAACGGCTATGGCAACCCCATACTAGCCTATTGGCTATCTTAGTAAAGTATTTGAGTAACTCAGCTCATTTTCCTCGCCACCTTGTGGTTGAGACGGCCCTAACAGGTCAATGTCCTCATCCACGAAATCCAGTGCCATGCTGGCATCTAATAAAGGAGCAGAAGAAAATAAACTAGCTCGACTATCTGTAATAGGGTAAAGCACTTGATTGCTTGCACCCATCGCCTCTTCTTCCTCAGACTCAGCAAAGAGACCGTCATACGGTGCATCATTATCCATCTCCATTGCCATGCTCCATTCTGAGGTTAGCGTCGTCACATCGAGATCTTGGTCAAACAACATCATGGAGTTAGATTCGCATTGCTTTGATTTTTTAGGGGTTGTTTCAACAGATACTTCTGACTCATCAAGCATCATCGCGACACGATATTGTCTCTTTTTCTTTGATGTTTCTTCAACACCAACTAGTTCCATGTTGTTGATAGTACGACTAACCTGAATGGCGTTAGTTTGCAGTGATAGATACCCAACTGGATCTAACAGAATATGCTCCTTATTGTTCTGTTTAAACCATATTTGCATCTCCCCACTCTTCTCAATCGCACGCAGCATAGTAGACTTTAACGTACTTAGAAACAAAGCCAACATTGTACCACTTACACTCCTCCTCGGCAAAACTGCTTTTAAGAATGTTATTGTTTGCCCTAAAGTAGCATTATTCAGCCTACTCTTGACTAGCTCGCCTTGTAAGCATTCTTTTAAAAATAAACTACGACTCCCATGACTTGCTAAACAGCACAAATGTTCCCAAAATTGCGCTGTACTTAAGACTGACTCACTTACTTCCCCGTAATACCAGGCTTTAATACTCGGTTTGTTGGCAAATAAGGCCTTCAATCCTTCTGTATTGTTAGTATTAGTAAACGCCTTTTGAGTATAGTCCCGCATGGCTGATAACGGGATCAGCACCGGACTAGACTCTTCTTCTGGCATTGCTAAGTATTGCCAAAAGGTTGATTCTACCTGCTGCTGCACCAACAACCGACTAATTTCTAATATTTTTCCATTCGCCACCACCCCTTCCCTAGTAAAACAAGCGGCCAGCTTTTTTAATGCTTCTCTTATCTGTGCATCATCTACTTGCGCCATTTGCATATCATCAATCACGAGTCTATTAGACTGCATTGTAAACTGTATTGGATCTAACAGCACATCCGCCTTATTCTTTGATTTAAACAAGGCTAGCATCTTTCCACTGTCCTGAAGCGCTTTTAAAGTAGAAGGTACTAATGCACTTAAAAACAGCGCCAGCGCCTGCTCATTGATCTTTCTTAGTAATGCTACTTTCAAAAATGTTGCCGCCTCTTCTACATTGGCAACACTTAGCCTGCATTTGACTTGCTCGCCTTGTAAGCATTCTTTTAAAAATAAACTACTACAACTCCCATGACTTGCTAAACAGCACAAATGTTCCCAAAATTGCGCTGTACTTAAGACTGACTCACTTACTTCCCCGTAATACCAGGCTTTAATACTCGGCTTGTTGGCAAATAAGGCCCTCAATCCTTCTCTATTGTTAAAATTAATAAACGCCTTTTGAATATAGTCCCGCATGGCTGAGAGCGGAATCAGCACCGGGCTAGACTCTTCTTCTGGCATTGCTAAGTATTGCCAAAAGGTTGATTCTGCCTGCTGCTGCTCCAACAATCGACTAATTTCTAATGTTTTTCCACTCACCACCATCCCTTCCCTAGTAAAACAAGCGGCCAGCTTTTTTAATGCTTCTCTTATCTGTGCATCATCTACTTGCGCCATTTGCATATCATCAATCACGAGTCTATTAGACTGCATTGTAAACTGTATTGGATCTAACAGCACATCCGCCTTATTCTTTGATTTAAACAAGGCTAGCATCTTTCCACTGTCCTGAAGCGCTTTTAAAGTAGAAGGTACTAATGCACTTAAAAACAGCGCCAGCGCCTGCTCATTGATCTTTCTTAGTAATGCTACTTTCAAAAATGTTGCCGCCTCTTCTACATTGGCAACACTTAGCCTGCATTTGACTTGCTCGCCTTGTAAGCATTCTTTTAAAAATAAACTACTACAACTCCCATGACTTGCTAAACAGCACAAATGTTCCCAAAATTGCGCTGTACTTAAGACTGACTCACTTACTTCCCCGTAATACCAGGCTTTAATACTCGGTTTGTTGGCAAATAAGGCCTTCAATCCTTCTATGTTATTACGGACAGGACTAGCAAACGCCTTTTGGGTGTAGTCACATATAGCTGAGAACAGAATCAATACTAGGCCAGATCCCTCTTCAGGAGCGCCAATCTGCTCCCAAAAACCGACTGTCTCTACATTATCAGATAATAAACAACTAATATTGTGCACCCGACCCTTCTTGGAAGGTGTCGCGAAATTAAACCCCAATTTGTGGGTAATATTGTAATAAGCTT
>CAYZRM010000053.1:0-12574 GCA_964480845.1 uncultured Coxiellaceae bacterium
TTATTTGTCTATTTTTTTTGCAAAAAATCCTTGACACCCTAAGGCAGTATTAAGTACACTCTGCGACATATTGTTTTAATTATATCCATCCAAAAAAATAACAACATAAGTAACAAGCTAAATGGACTGATTTTAGCGAAGGAATGTTGTTACACCTCTAAGCTCCCTAGCAAAAACTCAACTGTAGTGGTTTTTATTTATTTTTTAATTTCTATTAATGAATAGGAAGGTATATGGTTTTAGACGAAATTGATGATGAAGGAAGACCTTTACTGGGTAATAGCACTGATGAAGAGGCTGGTTTAGGGCTGGCTCATCGTGTAGCTAGATCTGGTGCTAGGCATTTTGTCAGCGGAGCGTGCTTGGTGGCTGACATTATTTTCCCTATTGCTTTTTGGGGTCTATTAATACGTGATACCAATGAGTTTTGCCTGCACCCTGAGAATCGGTATGGCAATAGCTTGATAAAAATATGGTTAGGGATCGCTAATAACGAGCAAGCTTATGCTAGCCAGATGAATATTAATTTGGCGCGGAGTCCTTTATGGCAGCCTGCCTTGGCTGTTCCGCTGGCTATGGCACTCATTGGTGGTGCTAATTATCTGCTTCATCAAGGTGCTCAATATGACGATGGCCAGCCATTGATGCATGGTTACCTTCACGATTTACTGGCACCTCTCAACCCTAGAAGTGCATTTAGCTGCTATCTAGCTTCGCTTGAAGAGGTCTATTTAACGCAAGGGGAAATATTAAGTGAAGCAGATTTAGCCTATTTTTTAACGGATCTTAAATATAGAACAGGTTTAGCTAGGCATTATTCATCTGCTTTTATTGCTAAATATATCAGCTTGCATGCAGAATCAGAGCAGCAGAAATTTGATGATTTATTAGAAGTAGAAAGCAAGGTAGGCAGCTTAGGTCGCTATACTGTTTGGGCGCAAGGCTTATCCACTTCTCGTGCAGATAATCTATTCAATGTGAAATACTTTTTTCAATACTATCCCTCATTAGTCATGCTCATTATCGGCATTAAGAGTTGTATTGATACGTCAAAAGAACGCACTAGAAGGCATGAATGTGCAGCAGCAGGCCATACGTATCAATATTCTAATGTATTTAAGTTAAATGATTGTGTGGTATGTGATTGGGAAATACTGCCACTGGCTAAATCAGCAGAATCTTGCATCAACAGTGCTATACAGTATGCCTCTACACCAGCAATTATCTATGACCGATTAAAAAGTCTGCACCCAGACCAGTCAGTTACTTTTATTGATTTATCTAATCAAGATATCGGCGCTTGGAGTGAGACAGAATTACATTTGGTGTTATCTGAATTAGAACGATTAGCTAAACATCCTCTCCAAACAATTGATTTCTCCTTATCTAGCCAAATGAGTGAGTTGCCATCTATGGCTATGATGCAGCGTTTAGGCAAATTTCTACAGAGAATGGATGTTAGTCAGGTTGATTTATCTGGCCGATTAATGGGTGATGAATCACTACACACCGTTTTACAAGCATTTCATAATAAAACCATACCGACATTTATTTTGTCTAATAATGATATTGGCGCAGTTGGCTTAACTAGTTTAACAGATAGTTTGCTCACTAGTCATTTGCAGGTGACTAATTTGCATTTGGACAATAATCCATTGCAAGATGCTAATTTAACCGGGTTAGCCAGTTATGCCAGCCAAGCTAATAGTACATTAGCACAGTTAAATTTATCTTATACTCAGCTACCAAATACAGCGCTTTCCTCTTTCTTTGATCAAATTAATGCAGATTCAGGCATGGAAGGATTGGCACTGGCTGGTCTTGAGCTAGATGCAAATAGTTTGCGGGCATTGTCTCGGTTGGTATTGAGGGTCGAGGAGTTAGATGGGGTAAATATTGCTAATTCTAATCTTGGTAAGCTTGGCATCGATTCATTGATTAGTATGATGCCAAGGTTAGAAAAAATTAATCTATCTGAAAATAATTTGTCAGAATACCAGGTCTATCAGTTGTTAAGTAATGCGGCTCGTTTAATAGCTGTTGACATCAGTGATAATCAAATTCAAAGCCTTGGATTAGCACTGAAAAATATGCCATTAACGATAGAGAAAATTAATTTTTCATTTAACCCTGTTGATGGATCAGATTTCATCGAGGCAGTGATTGCATTGCGTGAAAGTAATGTAACAGATATACGCATGTCTGGTATACCCTATCAATCAGCGATGATCATGGATTTTGTTCAGGGTTTATCAAATAAAACGATTGCACTTAATAGGCTGGATATAAGTAATGCAGGGTTAATGTCTAATGACGTTGATCTCATATTGAGTCTTCCTCATTTGCAGGCATTAAACATATCTGGTAATGCGTTAAATGATTCGGCTATTTCTGCCTTATCATCAATTAACCGTGATTTATTCAGTTTAGATATTAGTGATAACTCATTTAGTCAAGTTGGCTCAGGTCACTTCTTATCTGCATTACCATCCACGCAGGTTCAATCACTGGCAATGAATAATATCAGGGTGAATGACGTATCAGTAGTGAGTCTATTTAGATCAACCATAGCTGTCACACCACATATTCAATCGCTAGCAGATAAACAATTGGGGCGTGATGAATTGCGAGCATTATATTATGACTGTCGTAATACAACCTTGAATGAATTATCACTGGCAGGCGCTGAGCTAACACCAGGTGTGGAACGTGCTTACTTAAGAACCTTGCCTGCAAGCCGCATGCGATCGCAAGGGTTATTTCTGCCTCGCGATGCGTCAGAAAAACCTTTTTCAATTCCCACCCATGCTTCTGTTTTAGTGATAGCAAGTGGGTTAGGGATAGCGATTGCATTATTTCTTGTGTTGTTGCTAGCACATCGTATTGGTTCTTACATAACAAACAAACGAACTGAAAATAAATTGAGACAAGCTGGTCTTAATTAATTTAACAAGATAAAAAGTGAGTAAATCTTATGAATTTAAAAAGTTTCTTTAAACTAATGTCAAATATGGGCTTGGGTGTTTTTGGATCTTCCTTAAGTACAATTGGTGAGATACTACCAAGCCGTCAGCTAGGTTCTGCACAGGTAGAAACCTATCTAAATGCGGCGAATGGTAACTTGGTCGTGAGAGATCATTTTGTTAGATGTATAGAGGGGAGTGAATCAGTCAGGTTGGGGTATACGTATAACTCGCTGAATGCTAAGCAACCAGGGGAGGCTTGGCATTTTTCATTGCGTTGTCTTAAGCATTTACCTAAGTTGGGTGAGAATGCCATCTTGCTAGAAGAAGATGGGCATGAATCTAGCTATACCTATAAAGAAGGTTTCACTTGGCAAGGGGTGCAAACAAAAGAAAGTGACCCAGTACTGACTTACGACCAGATAAAAATGGAGTGGATATGGCGCGATAAAAAAGCCATGACAAGTGAAGTTTACAGTAGATTTGGTTATTTATTAAGAAGCTATGATGATAAAAATCAGGTGACAACCTACCATTACGATGAAAATAAACACCCTTGGGAATTAACCAAGGTGGTAGCGCCTTCTGGCATGATTTATCACATTAAGCGCAATAAGATGGCTAATGGTCAGTTGGAAGTGAGTTTTTGGGCAGACGATATTTTGTTGCAAACCCATGTGTTTGATCAGGGTCGATTATTAAAAACAACTATTAAAATGTTATTAAATGGCGATGAAATTTTAGAAGATTATGTCGTTTCTTATCAATATGTCAGTGATACCTATTTAAGTGAGATTATTGAGAGTGATCAAAGTAAGCGCCATTTTTATTACCAAAGTGGTAAGATTGATCGCTTAGGTAGTGGTGATCATCATCTCGATGATTCTAGTAGTGATTATACTGTTAAGTATGATAAGCACATCACAGAAGAAGTTAGGGTTGAAGCGGTGAGAGGTGGTGGTGTTGACCGTATTTACTTAGATAATCAAAAGCGAATAATAGGTGTTAAATCTGCACAAGGCCTACCACAAGAAAATAATCGATTAGTTGAGACAACTTTCGCTTACCCTGACGACAAAACCATTATCAAAACAAAACCTGGCAATCATGCCAGTGAAAAATGGGTGTTAGGTGTAGACGCTGCACATTCTCATTCTGTTGTACGCCATGAAGGAGCTGATGGTCAAGTAAGGGAGCAGCATTTCACGCCAGCCGTTAATGGCTATACCCCGCTACAAACAGACGTATCTTATGTTAATGGCTTGGCTTTAGCGCATCACTATGTTTATGGTGAGCATGCTGGCAAGCCGTTATTACGATTTGAAGTGAGCCCAGAAGGTCGGGTGACGGAATATCGTTATGATGATCACCCTCTCTATGATTATACCAAAATCGTTTACTTTAATATTTTCCAAATCATAGGGAAAAACCAGATACCGACAGTGGCAGATCTGGAAAAATTAGCGGCGATTCAGCCAGTAGATAGTTTCATGATGACACGCTATGAGCATGATAGACGTGGTCAGCTTCTATTAGTGAAAGAATATGCTGATATTGCTGAAGGCCAAGTGGGGAAAGAAACGCCTGAAATGGGCAAGCGTCTAACCACTTACGATATATTTGGCACATTAACCGGTATTGGTATATCGCAAGATAGTGAAAAAGCAATGGGATTAGAAAATTATCAAATGGATGCGCTTAAGCGTCAGCATAAGCAAGTTGATGCTTTAGATAATGAAACGACTATTCAGTTTAAGCAGCATATCACAAAAACGACTTATCCTAATGGAAAGGTGGTGACCGATAATCATAACCATAATGGTGTGGTAGTGACAAAAGAAGAAGTGGTTGACGATGTGAAGCGTACCACGACGACTCAAATAATTGGTGATCTTGCGCGTATTATTCATCATCCAGATGGTCGTCAAAGCTATGAATATGATGATAGTCATTTTAATGCGGCTTATCGTATTAGCGCGACTGGTCAAGTGATTAAGCAATTTATCAATCAAGCCAATCATTACAAAAAAGTAGTCACCTACGGTAAATTATTAGATATAGCATTATTGCATAGGGATGTTAATGGGCATCCTCTGCCTGTCAATGATCCTCGTTCGGCACCTAAGGGTGATGATTTGATTAGGGCTTTACAAGACGGTGGATTAATAGAAGAAGATGATAGAAATCGTGTGACCTATGAGTTCCATGATGATTCAGGTCGTGTTCGTTATAAAGTAGATGAAGAGCAATTTGTCACTGAAATTAAATACGATACCTTAGGTAGACGTGTTGCGGAAATAGCCTATGCGACTAAACTAACAGCAGAGCAGCTACTATTATTGCTAGATAATAAGCTTTTAACAGTAGCATTTAACCCTGAAATAGATAGATGTACTCGTCATTTTTATGATAGAGATAATCTAAAAATCGCCACACAAGATGGTGCAGGTTATGTGACCGAATTTAGGCGGAATGGTGCAGGCTTAGTAGTTGGCCAGATTGTCTATGCAACCAAGCAAGCAATCGCATTAGAGGGCGTTGATTTTGAAAAAGTTCGCCCTATTGCTAATGAAAATGATTTGTATACACAATCTATTTATAACGCACGTGGTTTGTTGCGTTATGAAATTGATGCAGCTGGCTATTTAACACATTATCAATATACTGCCGGCGGTAAAGTTGGTTATCAGCGTCGTTACTCAAACCGGGTTGATGCTGCTTGGTTAGCTAATCGTGTTGGTATGCCACCACTGCCAACCAAAACAGATGAAGATGCTTGTATCCATTATCATTATGATCGCAAAGGTCAATTGACAGAAACAGTCGATGCAGATGGATTAATGATTCAGTCGCATTTTGATAGCATGGGCGACTTAGTTGCTGATATTGAGAGCGATGCATGGGTGAAGAGTCATGATGGTGATCATTACCGTGCACAGCAGTGGTATTACGATGGTTGGCAGCAGCTTGTTAGTGAAGTAAATCCATTGTTAAGTTCAAAATTAGTGCTAATTGATCAAGATAACACCTTGAGTGAGGCTGAAAAGAAAGCGAAAAAACAAACATTAATTGATCAATTCAGTAAAACTCATGTTTACAATGAAACCGGTTTGAAAATTAAAACGATCACACCGTTAGATGAATCAGATCGTGAAGCACAGCAAGTCACCTATTGCTATTACGATAAAGAACGTCGTCCGGTTGTATGGATCACTCTATTGGGCAATGGAAAAGTTGCAATTTTAGAAAAGACATACAATATTTTTAATGAAGTAGAAAAAACGAGACGTTATGCGCAACATGATCCCTCTTTTCCTGTAGAGCTGATATCGACTTTAACGGGTGGAATGTTATCAGATGCCTTGCGTAAGGTATTAAATCGTTTGCAAGATAACCACTTTGATCCGACAGAGGTATTTGCATATAACAAGCGTGGTTTGGTCGAGCGTTATGAAGATGTGGAAGATCATGTTACAACAACAGAACATAATGCGTTTAGGCAAGCTGCTATTGTTAAAACAAATAAGTTGAGCATACAACATACCTATGAAAGCCGTGGTTTAGAAATAAAGACAACAACAATAGGCGACCAACAAGAAAAAGTAGTTGAGAAAAAATACGATCATCCTTTAAAGAAAATGACGTATCAGCGAACAGCCGGAAAGACTGAATATCAATATCACCTAGATCATTTAGGTAATACTGATAGGGTGCAGATAAAAAATGAGCAAGGCCAGTGGGTCACTCTATCTGAGCAAGATTATGATGCCTTTAG
Source organism: uncultured Coxiellaceae bacterium (assembly GCA_964480845.1). Classification (GTDB taxonomy): domain Bacteria; phylum Pseudomonadota; class Gammaproteobacteria; order DSM-16500; family DSM-16500; genus Aquicella. The sequence goes on from CAYZRM010000053.1 coordinate 6,739, forward strand.
TCGAGTGACAACAGAAAAAGATGCATTATTGAGAGAAACTCACCATATCCATGTTAGAAAACAACGGTTAGAACAAGTAGTCAGGCCGGTTGATGGTGTGGTAGAGATGATCACACGTAATATGAAAGGTGAGCGTGTTACCTTTAAAAATGGTAAGCATGCTGAACAACAATGGCAGCACGCAGCAAATGGTCAATTGACACAGCATCAAGATGAATTGGGTTACCAGGAAACCAGCCAATTAAATTTAGCAGGGTGGCATACTAAGCAGGTTAAGCCTAATGGATTGGAAACAAAAAATAGCTATGGCGTGTTAGGTCAGTTACATCAACGCTTAGTAAAGGCTAATACGGATACCTTGATTACCCAGTATGATCTAAATTCCTTAGGGCTTGCTGAAGTCATTACGCAAGCTAGTGGTCAGCAACAATTCCAGCGTTTTCATCGCTCTGGTCGCTTATGGAATGTAGATAAGATGATCACCGCTAATCAAGGCGAAAGCATTCGTCACCAAACCTATCTATATAGTGAGGCAGGGTCACTATTAAAATCATTTATTAGTGTCGGTCGTGATATTTTACAAGAAGAAGATAGAAATCGCGATGCGTTTGATCGTGTCACTGCATTAGTAGCACACGCAAATACCAGCCAAAAATCGACCACAACGTATGTGTTAGACCAGGCGGACAGAGTGCTGGTTGAAAAAGATGCAGTAGGCAATCAAATTAGAAATATTTACAATCAATTAGGTCAAAAACGTTTTCAAATTGATGCCACGGGTGGTGTGACAGAGTGGAAATATACGGCTACTCATCAGGTGCTAAGTGAACAGCGTTTATATTTGCCATTATCGGTTGATAAAATGGCGCTGTTATCTGATCAAACTAGTGTGGCTGATATGGAAAGCATCATCACACGTGGATTTAATGATACCTGCGTGTGGCATGTCTATGATGAAATGGACCGTGAACGATTTACCTTAAAATTATTATGGGATCCAGTATTAAATAAATTTGAAAGTATCATTGAAGAAACAGTATATAGCGCTGCTTCTGAGGTTGTTAAGCACTGCACGTATGCCAACAAATTAACAATTAATCACCCCAAAGAAGTGACATTAGCTAGCCTCACGCAAGCAGTTCAAAAATTAGCTGATCAAACGCATGATTTCCAAATGTATTACGTGAGAGATGCAAAAGGGCAGCCTAGATTTACGATTGATGCATTGGGTTATGTGACTGAGAAGCGATTTGATAGCATGGGTCTGGTAGTTGCTGAAATTCACTATGCAACAGCCGTCAAACTAGACGAATTAAAAAACATAGAAAAATGGACGCCAGATACTTTTGCACAATTAGTGATAGCAGATCCATTAGCAGATAGAGCAACCATTACCTTAAGAACCGCATTGGGTGAACCAGAATATGTCATTGATGCAGAAGGTGCATTGACTAAATTTGAATATGATGCGATGCGCAATAAAGAAAGGCAAACTTACTTTAAAGATAGAGTGTCTATCACGCCTAATATGAGTGAGTCAGCTATTCGTGTCTTGCTGAATGGAATGACTCCTGATGCTAAAAAAGACGCCACGACTACATTCAAATATAATGAAGACAATTTACTAGTAGAACAAATTGATCCACTAGGCCGATCAGATCATTTTATTCGCGACTGTTTAGGTCATGTAACCAAGCATATTGATAAATTAGGCCATGAAACGATTTATCAATACGATGAAGCAGGTCGAATGGAAACATCGATTGCACCAGAAGTGACTATTATCACGGCTATTCAGTGGGACCCTAACCAGCCAGGAAAGCTACTCAGTTGCGAAGAGAAAAAAATAGCGATAGAAACGCAATTTAAATACGATGCGTTAGGTCGACCACTAACTGTGACAGAAGGCAGCAACACTGATCATGCGGTTGTCAAATCAACAGCTTATGATGCTAATGGTCAAGTGTCCTCACAAGCCATTAATCAATTGGGAACAGGTGCTAGGTTCAATGCATTACAGCAAAAAATAGCCACTAAAGATGAGTCTGGTGTATGGACGTATCATGTGCTAGATGAGTTAGGTCGTGAGCGTTATACCATCACAGCACTCGGTCAAGTGACAGAGCATCAATATAACAGTGTTGGCCAAGTGATCGCTGATACTGCCTATGATGGTGTGATTGATTTGTCTAAGGAGAGCGAAGATACATTACTTTCTACTGGTTTATTAGTTGAAACTGTTAGTGGCTTATTAACTAATATCAAAGCAGGTGTAAAAACGAGTTACGAGCATAATGCAAAAGGTGACATCCTTTGCAAGCGGGTAGGAGATGCAGAAACGCATTATGTTTATAATTCATTCGGCCAATGTGTTAAAGAATCTATTTTGCTCCATAAATCTTCTAATACATTTAGCGACACCTATCATTGGTATGATCACCGTGGTCAAGAGGTTGCCACATTAGATGCCAAGCAATCATTTAAGCGAATTTACCGCGATGCGTTTAATCATGTTGAGCGTGAAATAACATGGACTACCCTACCTAAACAGATTATTTCAGAAAATATGTCGTTATCTGAATTAGACGCTATTTTTGTAGAAGATGGTCAGCAAATTAAAAAGACGTATCAATATGATCTGATGGGCAATAAAGAAAAAGAAACAACTTGTCAGGTAGAAGCTGATGCTATCTTAGTGGAAGAAGGTCAGCCTGTTATTCAGAAAAAATTAGTTCAAACAGAAAAATCCTATGTTTACGATGCGATGGATAGACCGGTTCAAGTGACAGATGAAAATGATCAATCTACCTTTACTTATTATGATGCCTTGGGACATAAGATAGCCGAAACAGGGATAGCAAGAGAAATTCGTTTGGCTGATGGACAGCTAAAAACAGTCATGCCTTACACAACCTATGCGGTAAATGCGCAAGGCAAAGTCATCAAAACGACTGCCTACGCAAATGGTGTTGTATCTGCTGATAAAGATCATCTACCAACGTGTGAAGAAGACGCAGCCTTAGATCATGTATCATTTAATTTGTACGATGAAAATAATCGTTATTTAGGCCAGGTATTAGATCCTATCACTACTAAACAACCACAAGGTACAGCAATTTATACGCATGAACAATTAGATGCCTCTGGTCGGGTGATTGCTAGAACTTTGCCTATGGGTCAGGTAGAACATTTCTTTTATGATAGCATTGGCCGTGAGCGTTATAAGATAGACGGTAATGGTGGGTTAAGAGAGTATCAATACGATTATTTAAATCGTCGAGTGTCTGAAGTGGTGTATGCGAATCATCTGCCAGCAGCTGATTTAAATCAGATAACAACTAGTACGTCATTAGACATACTAGAAGGTATCAAGAAAAAAATACAATCAACCACACAAGATAAAATGATCTTGTCTATCTACAATAAAAATGGATTGTGTGAATATACCTTGCAGGTGCAGAAACATCCTAAAGAAGATAGATTAGTGGCGAGTGTGGTACAGCATACTTATGATGCAGCGCAACAAGAAATAGCAACAACACAATATGCTAATTGGCTACCAATGCAAGCGGGTGTCATTCCCACTCAAGATGAGGTAGTCAGCAACTTAAAATTAAATGTTAATAAAGACAGAAAGCATTATTGGGTGAGTGATGCATTAGGGTTGCCAAGATACCAAGTCAATGCAAAAGGCGCTGTGGTAGAAACAATTCATGATGCAGCCGGCAGACCAGTGAGAGAGATTGCCTATGCTACCTGTTTAAATTTACTGACTATGCCAGCCTTAACCGTGAAGACGATAGAAGCTGCTATTAAAACAAGTAGTGATGATAGGGTGGAAAGCTGGATTTACAATAAAGATGGACAGCGTACACATCACATCAAACCAGAAGGCAATGTCACGCAGTATTTATTTAATGCACAAGGTCGGCGAGTTAGTAAGATCAAACAAGCTGATTTAGTGGATGCAACCTTACCATTGGATGTATTAAGTAAACAATTGGCTGAACGTTCTTTGAATGTAAATGATAGGGTTCAGCAGTACCAGGTCAATGCAGCAGGGCTGACAACAGCCAAGACAGATGCACATGGTGAGCAAGATCAATATCAGTTTGATCTCTTCGAGAAACCAGTTGCCACGATTGATCGATCAGGCGCATTGACGGAATACCGTTATGATCGCTTAAATAGAGAAGTAAAGCGTATAGACCCAGCCGTCTCAACGACACAAACTAGCTTAAATGCTAATCAACAGCCGGTAGTCAATACGGCACTGAAAACAGCAGAAACTATTTCTAATTATGATAAGGCAGGCAATAAAACAACCATCATCGTCGGTGATCAGCAAAAGCGATCGATTGTTGCTCACTATGATGCTTATCATTTGCCTATGGATACGTATATTCAGGGTGTAGCGATTGATAATCCAGCGGCATCTGCTAACTTATTGGTGAGACCAGAAACTAAAGTCAATGTGACCACACAAATCATTAGAAACGCGCGCGGTGAGAAGCGAGCAGAGGTCAATGAACAGGCTCAGTGGACGTTTTATGTGCGTGATAATGAGGGTAGATTAATTTATCAATTATCACCACTAGGTGAAGGTCAGCCAACACTTGAGTACGCTGTTTCAGAAGTAGTTTACAATACATTTGGTGAAGCGGAATATACGCATGACTATATATTGCCTCTTCATATCACAACAGCACAATTAGCCCAATTCAAAGAGCAAGGTGTGGATGCTGCTTTATTATCAACACTGGTCAAAGCAGATAAGGCTGATAAGATTGCTATCCTGCATTATGACTTGGTTGGCAATGTTGAGCGTACACAGCAAACGGAACAATTAGCTTATATTCCTGGCCATATTGATGAAACAACAGGGTTACGTACAGAATCACGCCATCATTTAGCACAACCTGAAGTAAGACACACACATAATGCATTTGGCGATGTGGTGGCAACGTCTTCTTTAGTTGATCCACTGCAGCAAGTATGGACAACGCAACACAGCATAGTGAATAAAAATGGCCATGTGGTTGCCGAGATTAATGCCAATCATCATGTTAAGCGCAGACATCTTAATGCCTTTGAAGAGCAAGAAGTACAGACTGATTATGCTCAGTCAATTCCGAATGCGAGCAGTTTATCTTTGACAGATTTGGACATTGAGTTAGAAAAACATCAACATGCAAAAGACCGCACCGTATTACAAGGATTCAATAAGTTAGGCCAATTGATTAAACACACCTTAAGAAATGAAGTGGTATCCACGTTGCATCACCAACCTGGTGTGAAACCAACGGTAACAGATGAAATAAAAGATATAGTGACTGAGTTTAAACAAGATAAGGTTGGTAATCAAATTGCGATTATTCACCCTGATGGTGAAATTGAGCGTCGGTATTTTAATGCAAGAAAGCAGCAAATTGCGCAAATTGATGTGCCTGTGAAGAATGCTGGCGAAACACCAGTTGCTTTGCCATTAACCGAATTTTTATTAGATGAGCATGGCAAACCAGTGTCTACCATCAAATATGCAGCCGGTGCAAAAAGTGCTGATTTAACCACCTATAAGAGCTTACCAACACCAGGAAAGGATCCGCAAACGATTAATATTAATGATGCGAGAGGGTTGGAGATTGTTGCTATTGATGCAGCAGGTAATAAAGTATTTAAAACCTATACTGCCTCAAAGAAATTAGCACGTACGTATCGCCGATTAACCAATCCAAATGAAGCGCCACATATAGATGAAGAACGCTATACCTACTTTGCTTCTGATCTTCGTCAAAGTCATCAAATTTGGCGAGATGGGCAGCCTTATCGAGATGGA